>NZ_CP137559.1:2850000-2852500 GCF_019249725.2 Segatella hominis | reverse complement strand
CTTCCCATTCCGAACAGAGAAGTTAAGCCCACTTGCGCCGATGGTACTGCAATACAATGCGGGAGAGTAGGTCGCCGCCTCCTTTCAATGAAGAGCCTCAGATTTCGAAAGATTTCTGAGGCTTTCTTGTTTTTTTTCTTCCCGCGGATCTTTTTCTTCTCCGCTGTTTTTTCTTCTCGCTGAATATTAGTTTGTCACGCAGATTTCGCAGATGACGCAGATTTTTTCTCATTGATTATTTTAGTCCCACAGATTTCACGGATTCACACAGATTTTTTTCATTGATTATTTTTCTCATGAATTTCCACAGATTTTCTCTGATTTTCTTCTTTTTCCTGTCATTTCTTTATTTCGCAGATTTTGACCTGTCGGTCTGGAAGGATAATGCAGATTTTTCTAATTCTCTTTTCTTCTTAGTTGGGAATCATTGAATTCTACACATTATCAATCCGACTTTTTCCAGATACTTAAAATTTTACCGTTTTCGTTTTATTTCCCTATTATTTTACCATTTCCCTCATGTAAGTATAAGATAAGTTATAAAACAAAATAAAAATCGCTATTTATTTGCAGAATTCATTTTTTATTAATACTTTTACAATCGAAAATAACATAGGTTTTTTATTTAACCCCCTTTATGGGTTTATGTTATTTTTATATAGAATAAAGAATATACGCGAAAACTAAGGGGGCAGGGTAATTCCTGCCCTTCAAACTTTATTATATAATTATTTACTTATTATTCTCTATCTTCGGTTCTCCCCCATTTTCTCCTTTCTATTATCATTCTCTCTTCTATCGTTTTTCTCCTATTATTGTTTCTATTCCTCTTGCTATGCGATTTATTCTTATACCATTAGTTGTATGTTTGAAATTTTGTTTTTTATCCTCGTTGATGATAGAACTTCACTTTATCTCTGTATTAAGAAGAAGCGCTATTAGTGTCTCTAAAAAAGGTAAATAATGAAAGATTATGTGTTTTATTGTTAAATAAATGTTAAAACAATATTTTTTTTCTCGAAATATTTGGTGGGTTGGAAAATTGTTAGTACTTTTGCACTCGCTTTTGAGAAATCAAGCATTCCTCTTAGCAATAAAAGAAAGAGTTCTTTGAAAGATTTTACATAAACAGACAAGTAGTACAAGAAGCGGTTAACTTCTTAGAAATAAGAAAGTTGACTGGGTAAAAGAAACGAACCGTCAAGAAATTGACAAGTCAGGTTTACTAAGCTTCAATAAACGAAAAAGGATATTCGTCCTAAGTACAGACAACAAACACTTCGCTCGTTCTTCGGAACAGGCAGAGTAAAAATGATATTTTACAATGGAGAGTTTGATCCTGGCTCAGGATGAACGCTAGCTACAGGCTTAACACATGCAAGTCGAGGGGAAACGACATCGAAAGCTTGCTTTTGATGGGCGTCGACCGGCGCACGGGTGAGTAACGCGTATCCAACCTGCCCACCACTTGGGGATAACCTTGCGAAAGTAAGACTAATACCCAATGATATCTCTAGAAGGCATCAGAAAGAGATTAAAGATTTATCGGTGATGGATGGGGATGCGTCTGATTAGCTTGTTGGCGGGGTAACGGCCCACCAAGGCTACGATCAGTAGGGGTTCTGAGAGGAAGGTCCCCCACATTGGAACTGAGACACGGTCCAAACTCCTACGGGAGGCAGCAGTGAGGAATATTGGTCAATGGGCGAGAGCCTGAACCAGCCAAGTAGCGTGCAGGATGACGGCCCTATGGGTTGTAAACTGCTTTTATAAGGGAATAAAGTGAGTCTCGTGAGACTTTTTGCATGTACCTTATGAATAAGGACCGGCTAATTCCGTGCCAGCAGCCGCGGTAATACGGAAGGTCCGGGCGTTATCCGGATTTATTGGGTTTAAAGGGAGCGTAGGCCGGAGATTAAGCGTGTTGTGAAATGTAGGTGCTCAACATCTGCACTGCAGCGCGAACTGGTCTTCTTGAGTACGCACAACGTGGGCGGAATTCGTGGTGTAGCGGTGAAATGCTTAGATATCACGAAGAACTCCGATTGCGAAGGCAGCTCACGGGAGCGCAACTGACGCTGAAGCTCGAAAGTGCGGGTATCGAACAGGATTAGATACCCTGGTAGTCCGCACGGTAAACGATGGATGCCCGCTGTTGGCCTGAATAGGTCAGCGGCCAAGCGAAAGCATTAAGCATCCCACCTGGGGAGTACGCCGGCAACGGTGAAACTCAAAGGAATTGACGGGGGCCCGCACAAGCGGAGGAACATGTGGTTTAATTCGATGATACGCGAGGAACCTTACCCGGGCTTGAATTGCAGAGGAAGGATTTGGAGACAATGACGCCCTTCGGGGTCTCTGTGAAGGTGCTGCATGGTTGTCGTCAGCTCGTGCCGTGAGGTGTCGGCTTAAGTGCCATAACGAGCGCAACCCCTCTCCTTAGTTGCCATCAGTTTAAGCTGGGCACTCTGGGGACACTGCCACCGTAAGGTGTGAGGAA
>NZ_CP137559.1:2667500-2845000 GCF_019249725.2 Segatella hominis | reverse complement strand
TTGAAGAATGCCCCTGTAGAAAATTGTGCCAATCTTGCATTCTCGTTTTTGACGGGTGCTATGGATGAAGGTTTCTATCGCAACAAACTGACGGGTTATACCAAGACGGCCTTCGATTCGTTGCAGGCGAAATATGCTGGCAGACTCATGAATCATAGTGCGGACAGTCTCTTCCGTCATCGTATCGAATTGATACCTAATTGCGGTCATTCCATCGACTATTCTTTGACTACTCCTTGGCTCAAGACCTACAAGCGCAATCCTTATCCTCATACATTTATGTGGGAGGATTATCCGATGGACGGACAGCGCCGTCAGGGCTTTTATAATCTCTATGTGATGAAGAGACCGAAGGCAGCAGATGGATTGAAGGATGTAAGTGGAGAAGATAGAGACTATTATGAGATGGATATCCAGGATAACGTAATCAGATTATCCGTCAAGAAGGTAACCTATCAGACGGTAGAGCGTGATCCTGTCTATGGTATAGATTTGAAGTTTACTAAGAACTATCATCCGGTAAGTGGAGGTAAATGGAAGATTTATCTGAATAATCAACTGGTAGATATGAACAAACCGGTAACCGTCTTCATCAATGACAGGAAAGCTTTCGAAGGAAAGCTCGTTCCCCGAATGGAAGATATGATTACCAGTTGTATGGAATATTTTGATCCTTGTCGTGTTTTCCCTGCATCTGTGGATGTGGCATTATAGAAAAGTCTTACAAGGAAAAATAGAAAAATATATATAGGGAAGTTCAAGGATGTGCATGATTCTCATGCTACTCATCCAGGAACTTCCCTATTTTTATACCTATTTTTAATATAGGAGATCCGTTTGTCTCATTTTAATAATATAGAATCCCTTTATTAAATACAGGTCTATTACTATCAGAATTTATTTGCGCTTTCTGTGATTGCGGGTCTTCTGTTTACTTCTGCCAGCTTTTTTGTCTTTGGATTTCATATCGTTAGCACCAGCAGATTTGTCCTTGCGTACAGGAGCAGAGTCACCGGCAAGCGTGAAGTCAAGCTGTTTTTTCTCCAGATTGGCCTGTGCCACCTTGATGCGGATAGCATCACCCAAAGAATACTTGTTGTGATGGCGTCGTCCGATGAGGCAGAAATTCTTTTCATCGAAGTCATAGTAGTCGTCAGCGATGTCTCTCATCGGAATCATACCCTCGCAATGGTTCTCGTCGATAGTTGCATAGATACCATAGCTGGTAATACCGCTGATGTGGGCATCGAATTCTTCACCAAGCTTGTCGCCCATGAATTCTACCATCTTGTATTTGATACTGTCACGCTCCGCATTCTGTGCTATCTGCTCCATTTCAGAACAATGTTCGCAAAGTTCCTCATAATGCTTCTCATTGGCGCTTCTGCCACCTTCTGCATATTTGGTAAGCAAACGATGAACCATCGTGTCCGGATAACGGCGGATAGGAGATGTAAAGTGGGTGTAATACTCGAAGGCAAGTCCGAAGTGTCCGATGTTGTGAACAGAGTACTTCGCTTTCATCATGGCACGGAGTGCTACCATCTGGATGAGGTTGTTTTCTGGTTTACCTTCACAGTCAGCCATCAGCTTGTTGAGGCTTCTTGCAGTAGCGCCCTTGGTACCTTCTGTTTTCATCTTGTAGCCGAACTTGACTACGAATTCGCGCAGAGTTTCCAACTTCTGTGGGTCTGGATTATCATGGATACGATAAGGCAAAGTTTTAGGCTTCTTACCTTTCTTTGCCTTGCCGATGCTCTCAGCCACCGTACGGTTGGCAAGAAGCATGAACTCCTCTACCAGTTTGTTGGCATCCTTTGAGCGCTTATAGTAGCAGCTTACAGGCTTTCCCTTCTCATCTATGTCGAAGTGCAATTCCTCGCGGTCAAACTTTACTGCACCATTCTTGAAACGGGCAGCACGGAGTTTCTTGGCCAATCGGTCAAGTGTGATAAGCTGGAGTGCATTTTCTCCTTGATAAGGGTGCTCCTTGGTTTCTGCAGGAGCAGGTTCGCCAGTACCATCTACTACACCATTGGCTTCGAGCAGTTCCTGTACCTCTTCATATTTATAGCGGCGGTCGCTCTTGATGACCGTATGCACAATGCGGTAGTTCTTCACTTCTGCATTATTGTCGAGTTCGAAGATAACGCTATAAGCCAGTTTTTCCTCGTCAGGGCGAAGTGAACAGATGAAGTTGCAGAGACGTTCTGGCAACATCGGGATGGTGCGATCTACGAGATATACAGAGGTAGCTCGTTTTACGGCTTCCTTGTCGATAATGCTTCCTTCTGTTACATAGTGAGAAACATCGGCGATGTGAACACCCACCTGCCAGTTACCATTCTCCAACTTCTGGATGCTGAGTGCATCGTCGAAGTCCTTGGCATCTTTCGGGTCGATGGTGCAGGTGAATACCTTGCGGAAGTCCTCACGCTCCTTATAATCTTGTTCTGTGATTTCTCCTGTAATTTTGTTGGCAGCATCCTCTACATTCTTCGGATATTTGTATGGCAGGCCATACTGTGCGAGGATGGAATTCATCTCCACATCATTGTCACCCTTTTGACCGAGAACATCAACCACTTCGCCGATAGGACTCTTGTTTTCCTCATCAGGCCATTCGATGATGCGAACGATAGCCTTGTCATCCGTTTTGCCGCCTTTTAGTTTGCGGCGTGGTATGATGATGTTATGGGCAAAGACATCGCCCGGTGTAACCAGGTAGGCAATATCTTTATCCACCTTCAATCTTCCCACGAAGCTATCTTTAGCACGTTCCAGAATCTTATTGACCTGTGCTTCCTTAATATGATTCTTGCGGCGTGCCAGGAAAGTAAATTCCACTCTGTCGCCGTTGAGAGCACCCATAGAGTTACGTTCGGAAACGAAGATAGGTTTCTCACTTCCCTCAGGGATTACAGAGTTTTTACCGTTGGATTTGCGTACAAACTTACCTTCCATCACCTGTACGCTTTGATTGAGTCGATATGAATTATCACTTACTTTGGCGAGGTAGTCATCCCAAGCCATCTCCTCCATGATGTCGATAGCGAGCATCTTGAGAGGGTGGGTAGTGAGATGGAGCCCTCGGAATATCTCTTTGAAGCTGAGCGTTACGCCCGGCTGACTGGCAAAGAATTCTTGCAACTTCTCGGTGAGTTGCGCCTTGTTCATTCTTTTGCCACCTTTTTTTCCTTTTCCCATAATTATAAGAGTTAATAGTTTTCAAAGGCAAAGAAACAAAAAAAAACGCAAATATCAAACTTTCTTGCCATCTTTTTTTCGTTTTTTATTAAATATGTCACAAAAAGGACATTTGTTCCGATTTTTTTCATAAGTTAGCAGATGGAAAAAGAATGTATAACATTTTGCCATCTATGTTACAATGTTGTTACAATTTGAAATATCCGTAATGAATATTTCGGAATCAGCAGAAATCTTATTAAATTTGCAAACGAAATGTAACGAGTATTTCCACGTAACAAAACATTTATGAGTACAAGTCAATATCTTGTGATTTTTTTTCAGATTCTCGGTTCTCTGGCATTGCTCATCTACGGTATGAAAGTGATGAGTGAGGCTTTGCAGAAAATGGCAGGATCTCAGTTGCGACACATCTTAGGAGCGATGACAACCAATCGGCTCACGGGTATGCTTACAGGTACATTTATTACCTGTGCCGTGCAGAGTTCTTCTGCTACTACCGTGATGACGGTTTCCTTTGTCAACGCAGGTCTTCTCACCTTGGCTCAAGCCATCTCCGTCATCATGGGTGCCAATATCGGTACCACGCTTACGGCATGGATTATGTCGCTGGGCTATAATGTCGATCTCACGATAGTCGTGTTCCCCGCATTCTTCTTAGGTATCATGCTGATATACAGTAAGAAACGGCGCTATTTCGGCGATTTCCTTTTTGGTATTGCTTTCCTCTTCTTCGCCCTCGTCCTCTTGAGTGGGGCAGGAAAGGACCTCGATTTGGAACACAATCCTTCGGTCATCGATTTCTTCAGTTCTTTTGATACGAAGAGCCATCTTACCATTATTACATTCCTTCTGATAGGTACAGTCATTACCTGTATCGTACAGAGTTCGGCTGCCGTCATGGCTATTACCATCCTGCTCTGTTCTACCGGTGTACTTCCTATTTATCTCGGTATTGCCTTAGTGATGGGCGAGAATATCGGAACGACGGCTACTGCCAATCTCGCTGCATTGGGTGCCAATGCACAGGCTCGACGTGCCGCTTTGGCCCATCTTGTATTTAATGTGTTTGGTGTCATTTGGGTGCTTTGCCTGTTTTATCCTTTCGTCAATTTAGTTTGCTCATTGGTAGGATATAATCCGGATGGAAATATGTCGGCAGCTCAGAAAGCTACGTTGCTGCCTATCGTCTTGGCGATGTTCCATACCTGTTTTAATGTGTGTAATACGGTTGTGCTCATTTGGTTTATACCTCAGATAGAGAAGTTGGTTTGCCAACTCATCAAGCCGAAGGCAGATAAGGAAGATGAGGATTTCCGCCTGCGTTTCATCCAGACGGGCATCATGAAGACACCGGAACTTTCAGTCTTCGAGGCACAGAAGGAAATCAGCAGTTTTGGTGAGCGCATCCAGCGTATGTTTGGCATGGTAAGAGAACTGTTGGAAATAAAAGACGGCAAGGCTTTTGAAAAGCTCTATGACCGTATCGAAAAATATGAGGGAATCTCAGACAGTATGGAGATTGAGATCGCGAAGTATCTCGACCAGGTGAGCGATGCCCATCTGAGTGATGATACCAAGGCTAAGATTCGTGCCATGCTTCGCGAGATTTCAGAGATAGAGAGTATCGGCGATAGCTGCTTTAATATAGCCAGAACCATCAAGCGAAAGGTAGATAACAAGGAGGAGTTTACCGAAAAGCAGCATGAGAACATTCATCAGATGTTCCTGCTGGTGGATGAGGCTTTGACGCAGATGAACTTCATGTTCACCCACGACCGTCATACTCTTGATATGAATCGTACGTTTAATATCGAGACAGAAATCAATACATTCCGTTACCAGCTGCGCAATCAGAATATAGAAGATGTGGATAATCATCTCTATACGTATGGTATCGGAACGATGTATATGGATATTATTCAAGAGAGTGAAAAGCTCGGCGACTATGTAGTAAATGTCGCCGAAGCTCGAATGGGAAGGAGATAGGAGATTCTTTCTCCTTCTCCAGTATCTATTTCTCTTTTTCCAGTATTTCTGTAAGCTCTTTCATTCCTTCCGAAGCACCCTTCATGATGTGTTTTATCTGGTAGTATCCGTTGGTATTTACTGCTCCCGGGTCTATCAGATAGATAGGAATGCGGGGCTTGGTATAGGAAATCAGACCTGCAGCAGGATAAACATTGAGTGAAGTTCCGATGATGACGAAAATATCGGCATCCTGTACAGCCTCGGCTGCAGGTTCTATCATCGGTACGCTCTCACCGAAGAAAACGATGAATGGGCGCAGGAGACTGCCGTCGCCAGCTTCCGTTCCCGGTTTTACTTCGCAGTCATCTTCCGGCAATTCTTTGATGTAGCGATTATCATAAGGATTGCGGGAAGAGCAAACCTTTGACAGTTCACCATGCAAGTGGATTACATTCTTGGAACCGGCCTTTTCGTGCAGGTTATCAACATTCTGTGTGATAACTGTCACTTCGAAGTCTTTTTCCAAGTCCTTGATGAGTTTATGCCCCTCGTTTGGTTGGGCGGCATACAGTTTATGTCTAAGCATGTTATAGAAGTTGGTCACTAATGTAGGATCAGCTTCCCAGCCCTCGTGGGTTGCAATCTGTTCTACAGGATAGTTCTCCCACAGGCCATCGTTGCCGCGGAAAGTTTTGAAACCGCTTTCCACAGACATGCCGGCACCGGTTAAAAATACGAGTTTCTTCATAATTTTACTATTAACAATGCACAAATTTAGTAATTTTTCTTCAAATAGCATCGTTATCACCAAGAAAAATGTTATCTTTGCACACGTTTTGATACAAATTTAGATTATTAATTAAAAGTTATAGATAATTTTATGGATAAAGTAAGTTACGCTCTGGGTATCGGTATCGGCCGCCAGTTGGCTTCTATGGGAGCTGAAAGTTTGAATATTGATGATTTCGCACAGGCTGTGAAGGATGCTATTGCTGGCAAATTGCAGCTCAGCGAGCAGGAAGCCCAGGAGTTGGTACAGAACTTCTTTGCAGAGCAGGAGGCTAAGGCTCAGGCTGCTGCTGCCGAGAAGGGTAAGGTTGCCAAGGAGGCAGGTGAGAAGTTCCTCGCTGAAAATGGCAAGAAAGAAGGTATTATTACTACCAAGAGTGGTTTGCAATATCAGGTGTTGCGCGAGGGTAATGGCAAGGCTCCTAAGGCTACAGACCAGGTGGAGTGCCACTACGAGGGTACGCTCATCGATGGTACTAAGTTCGACAGCTCTTACGACCGTGGTCAGACAGCTACATTCCCATTGAATCAGGTTATCGCTGGTTGGACAGAAGGCCTTCAGCTCATGACCGAGGGTGCTAAGTATCGTTTCTTCATCCCTTACCAGTTGGGTTATGGCGAGCGTGGTGCAGGTGCGTCTATCCCTCCATTCTCAGCTTTGATTTTCGACGTAGAGTTGGTAGCTGTTAAGTAAAGAATAAAGATTATAAACATAAGCAAGATGAAAAAGTTATTTATCGGAGCCATGATGATGGCTTTCGCTGCAGCAACATTTGTAAGCTGTGGCAATTCTACTCCTAAGGCTGACCTCAAGGACGAGGTTGATACCTTAAGTTATGCGATGGGTATGGCACAGACACAAGGTTTGAAGGAATACTTGAGTGATCGTTTGCAGATTGATACTGCTTATATGGACGATTTCATCAAGGGTCTTAACGACGGTGCCAATGCTGGTGACGACAAGAAGAAGGCTGCTTACTATGCAGGTATTCAGATTGGTCAGCAGATTTCCAACCAGATGGTTAAGGGTATCAACCACGAGGTATTTGGTGATGATTCAACCAAGACGATCTCTTTGAAGAACTTCATGGCAGGTTTCGTTTCTGGTACTACTGGCAAGAAGGGCTTGATGACTGTTGAGCAGGCTGCTCAGGTAGCTCAGGCTAAGATGGTTTCCATCAAGGCTAAGGCTATGGAGAAGCAGTATGGTCCTAACAAAGTAGCTGGCGAGAAGTTCCTCGCTGCTAACAAGAAGAAGCCAGGAGTTGTTACTCTGCCTTCAGGTGTTCAGTACAAGGTAATCAAGGAGGGTAACGGCCCTATGCCAAAGGATACTTCTATGGTGAAGGTGCAGTATGAGGGTAAGACTATCGATGGCAAAGTATTCGATTCTTCTTACAAGCGTGGTGAGCCTATTTCTCTCCGTGCTAACCAGGTAATCAAGGGTTGGACCGAGGCTTTGGTTC
The DNA here is from genome assembly GCF_019249725.2 of Segatella hominis. NCBI lineage: Bacteria > Pseudomonadati > Bacteroidota > Bacteroidia > Bacteroidales > Prevotellaceae > Segatella > Segatella hominis. The sequence continues at coordinate 2,837,567 of NZ_CP137559.1, read as the reverse complement.
ACATGCCTGTAGGTTCTGTTTGGGAGGTTTACATTCCTCAGAACTTGGCTTATGGTGAGCGTGAGCAGGGTCAGATTAAGCCATTCTCTGTTTTGATTTTCAAGATTGAGTTGGTTTCTCTTGGTGAGAAGTAATTGGGATCTCAAAATATAGAGACCCGACAGATTTTGTGGGAACTCAGACAATAGAGGACTTAATCAATGAATAAAATAATCATGACAGCACTCGTCCTCGTGGCGAGTGCTTCTTTGTTTACAGCGGGTGCTGCAAACAAGAAAAATAAGAATACGGGCAAGAAAGTAGCCCCTATCGAGTTGAAAACTTCTGCCGACTCTTTGAGTTATGCTGCAGGTATCAATGCCACTCGTGGCTTGTTGAACTATGTGCAGCAGAGTTATCAGGTAGATACTGCCTACATGGAGAATTTCATCCGTGGTTACAAGGATGCGCTTGCTATGGGCATCAATCCTCAGACCACAGCTTATTCTGCCGGTATGGAGATTGCCAAGTTGGTAGAAAAGCGTGTATATCCTGGCACTAAGGAGGAGTTGAAGAGTACTAACGATTCTATCAGCCATGCTTTGTTCCAGGAGGGTTTTATGGCAGCATTGGCCAATGATACCACATTCTTTACCAGCAAGAAGGCTGAAGATTTCCAGAAGGAGGCTTTGGCAGGTGCTGGTGAGAAATTCCTTGCCGAGAATGCCAAGAAGCCTGGTGTGAAAGTATTGCCAAGTGGTTTGCAGTACAAGGTAATCACAGAGGGTCATGGTGAAGTGCCTAAGGCCAGCGATGAGGTAGAGGTTATCTACGAGGGTCGTCTGATTGACGGTACTGTATTTGATTCTACCAAGAAGCATGGTCAGCAGAGCGATAAGTTCAATGCTGGCAATCTGATCAAGGGTTGGACCGAGGCTTTGACAACTATGCCTGTAGGTAGTAAGTGGCAGATTTATATTCCTCAGGAGTTGGCTTATGGCGCTCGTCAGGCTGGTCAGATTCCTCCATATTCTACATTGGTATTCGATTTGGAATTGGTTAGTATCGTAAAGCCAGAGGTTAAGGAGCCTGCAAAGGAAGAAAAGGCAACTGTAGATACAGACGCAAAGGCTACTACTGCCAAGAAAGCTGTAGCTAAAAGAACTGTTGGTAAGAAAAAAGTTGCCAAGAAGATACGCAAGTAATTAGCAACCTTATATATATATATTAAGGTGTATATCATAAAGAGCCAAGAAGTCTGCTGGAATTAGAAAGCGATTTCTTGGCTTTTTTGAAACTGGTTTTATTCATTTTGTTTATCATATTGAATAAAATCAGTACTTTTTTATTCAATAAGGATGGTTAATTGAATCTTTGTCTGTGACATCGCAGTATCATATTGAATTTTAAAACGCAAGAATAAGCGATATCATATACTCTTCTTTGTAATAATTTCCTTCCGGATTTTACCTACTTGTTTTTAGTCAATGTAGCGCTCAAGAAATGGATTTCAGCATCTTCTTTTCCTTGTTCATATTTTCAATATTCGCACACAAATAATATTCAGTTGAAAATACAGAAATTTCAGTAAGAAAAATATAAAGAGAATATCACGAGAATTGCCCTGGCAGGATTCATTTTACGGCACAGAGAATGATCTTGCTATCTCTTAAAGAGTCTGATTCTATCTCTTTGAGTTCCTGTCTCTATCTCTTAGAGATCATGCTCCTTTGGGACTTAATTTCTATGTCATAAAAGCGATTTTTCTGTTAAAATCCGTATAAATACTATCAAAAAGCACGAAAATTGCAAAATAATCGTGCTTTTTGTTGTTTATATCAATAGTTTTTCCTAATTTTGCTATCTGGTATAAGATGATACCATCAAAGATACAATAACATAAAACAACAGAAATGGAGAAAATAGACAATCTTGACAGAAAGATATTGGGTATCTTGTCTAAGAACGCCCGCATTCCTTTCAAGGATGTTGCGGCAGAGTGTGGCGTATCCCGTGCAGCTATCCACCAGCGTGTGCAGCATTTGATGGAGGCAGGATTTATCACGGGTAGTGGATTCGACGTAAACCCTAAGAGCTTGGGATATTCTACCTGTACATACGTGGGTCTGAATCTGGAACGTGGTAATATGTATAAGAAGGTGGTAGAACGCCTTCAGAATATACCGGAAATCGTGGAGTGCCACTTTACTACTGGTTCTTACACCATGCTTCTTAAACTTTATGCGCGCGACAATGAGCAGCTGATGGATTTGCTCAATAATAAGTTGCAGGCTATTCCTGGTGTGGTTTCTACGGAGACCCTGATTTCTCTTGAGCAGAGTATCAAGCGAGAAATTCCTGTTATTTTGGAAGAAGAATAAGTATTCAACGTAAATATAAATGGTAAGGTTGTTTCACATGGGTGTTGCAACTTATGACCGGGGAGAGGCATAGGTTAAGACTTAAGTCGGTCGTGAGTGGTTCCTTTGTGAAACATCCTTTTTTTATGTAAATAAGTAGATGGAAACATTTGATTTGGATTCACACTTGCAAGGTGTATATTCTGTTTTTCCCGAGGCTCCTCATCAGCCGGTAATTGGTATTACTGCCAACTACGAGGGCATAGATGCTACGCTTCGTGACCGATATTATAAACAAGTGATAGCTGCGGGCGGAACTCCTGTTATCATTCCTCCTGTTGCTGATGCAGATGTTATCGTCAATACGCTCCAGCATCTGGACGGATTGATTCTTACTGGTGGCGGCGACCACAACCCTCTCTGGATGGGTGAAGAACCTTCTCCTAAGCTTCATCATATCAATCGGGAGCGCGATCTTGCTGAGTTCCTCCTGGTTCGCCTGGCTTATAATCGACAGATTCCGATGTTGGGTATCTGTCGTGGCATTCAGACTCTGGCTATAGCTTTAGGGGGAAAGGTGGAGCAGGATATCAAACCGGGAGTGAAGCATTCGCAGGATGCAGAGCGTGAGGAACCTACCCATAGTGTGCAGATAGTGAAGGGTTCCACCTTATTTAATATATATAATAGCGAGAAGATTTTTGTCAACTCCTTCCATCATCAGGCTGTGAGTGTGCCGGGAAATAAACTGCGCTGCATCGCCAAATCTACTGATGGCATCATAGAGGCTGTGGAAAGTAGCGAGTACAAGTCTATCCTCGGTGTGCAATGGCATCCGGAATGGTTGGAGAAAGACGGACTGAAGATTTTCCAATGGCTTACTGCTCAGGCTGCCGAGTTTTATCAGGCGAAGCAGTTGCATCAGCGCATCCTTATTCTTGATACACATTGCGATACGCCGATGTTCTTCCCGCAGGGTATCTGTTTCGACCATCGCGACTCCCGTATTCTGGTAGATTTGCATAAAATGACCGACGGTCATCAGGATGCAACGACGATGGTGGCTTACCTGCCGCAGCCTAAGTTGGGTGAGACCTTCAGCAGCAAGGTAGATTTTGATGTGGCTGGTCCTACCCAGTATGCCGACCTGATCTTTGACAAGATAGAGGCTATTGTGAGTAAGAACAGCAATTACCTGAGTATCGCCCGTACGCCTGCCGATCTCTATAGCGACAAGCGGAAAGGAAGAAAGAGTATTATGCTCGGTATAGAGAACGGACTGGCGCTTGGACACGACCTTGCCAACGTGAAGCATTTTGCCCAGCGTGGCATCGTCTATATTACGCTTTGCCATAATGGGGATAATGATATTTGCGATAGTGCCCGTGGCTGCAATACTCACAATGGTGTGAGCAGTTTTGGCGAGAAGGTCATCCAGGAGATGAACCGCCTGGGCATCATGGTAGATTTGAGTCATGCTGGCGAGAAGAGCTTCTATGATGCTTTGGAAATCAGCAAGACGCCTATCGTCTGCAGTCATAGTAGCAGTAAGGCGCTTTGTGATGTGCCTCGCAATCTGACCGATGACCAGATGCGTGCGCTTGCAGCCAGAGGAGGTGTAGCTCATACCACACTTTATCACGGTTTCCTTCGCAAAGAGGGTGAGGCTGACATCATGGATGCTATTGCCCATCTGGAACATGCTATCGACATCATGGGTATCGATCATGTGGGTCTTGGTACTGATTTTGATGGTGATGGCGGAATCTGCGGATTAGCTGACTCTTCTGAACTCATCAACTTTACCATCCAGTTGCTCCGTCGCAGGTATAGCGAACAGGATATCGCCAAGATATGGGGTGGCAACTGGCTCAGAGTAATGGCGCAAGTACAGGCTGTTAGGTAAGTAAAGAGTGAAGAATTCAAATGTTACCGGTGAGTTGAAAGGTAATTCTATAGAGAAAAGATAATCATAAAGTTCAAATCTGAAAGTTCAAAATAAACAAGATGACGAAGAAAATGAAAATCATATTAGGTGTTGTGGCTGCTGCGGCTATTGTGGCAGGTGCATATACTTACAAATCTACTCATGGCACAAGTTCGCCTGAGGCACAGGAAGTGGAAGAAGCAGAGAAACTGAATCCAGTAGGTCCAGCTTTCAATGCGGATTCTGCCTTTGCTTATTGTCAGGCTCAATGCGACTTCGGTCCTCGCACGATGAATAGCGAGGCGCACGATCTTTGTGGCGAATGGATTGTAAGGAAGTTCAAGCAGTTCGGATGCGAGGTAGAGGAGCAGAAAGCAGACCTCAAGGGATATGATGGCACGATATTGAAGAATACCAATATCATCGCTCATTATAATCCGAAGGCTACCACCCGTATCCTGCTCTGTGCCCATTGGGACAGTCGTCCTTGGGCAGATAATGATCCCGACAGTACCAACTGGCGCAAGCCTGTGATGGCAGCCAATGATGGTGCAAGTGGTGTGGCAGTCATGCTGGAAATCGCCCGCCAGTTGCAGGCTGACAAAAAGTTGAATCCTTCTATCGGAGTAGATTTTGTATGTTTCGATACAGAGGATTGGGGAACTCCTCAATGGGCTGATGTTCAGGATAGTGGAGATACCTGGGCTTTGGGTGCTCAGTATTGGAGTGAGAATAAGCCAGACGGTTATTCCCCTCGTTATGGAATCCTTCTCGACATGGTAGGTGGACAGGGTGCCAAGTTCTATCGTGAGGGAATGTCTATGCAGTATGCTTCTGCCATTGTCAAGAAGGTTTGGGCAGCAGCCCGTCAGGCTGGTTATGGCAGTTTCTTCCCTAAGAGTGATGGCGGTATGATAACAGATGATCATATCCCGGTAAATGAAAAGGCGAAGATTCCTACGATTGATGTGATAGCCTATTATCCTGACTGCCAGCAGAGCAGTTTTGGTCCTACCTGGCATACGGTAAGTGATGATATGGCTCATTTGGATAAAAATGTTCTGAAGGCTGTGGGTCAGACGATGATTCAGGTGCTTTATACAGAGGAATAGATAGGCACCGCATTTGGGTATAAAAGGAAGTGTTCCTAAGGAAAGTTGTTGCTTTCTTTGGGAACACTTCTTTTTTAGCCCTGTTGAAATCTCCGTTCATAGTCGTTGAATGTCCGTTCAACGTCTTTGAATCGACATTCAGCGTCTTTGAACGGAAATTATATCTGCCCAGACTCAACTTGTCTTACCACTCTCTCTGTTAATCTATCTACTCCGTTCGGATCATACTTCTTGGTAAGGCTCGCACCGAAAGCCCAAGCGAAGGCCTGATAGAAGCCAGCTCTCACTGGACCCAGGAAAGCCTGTATCAGTTGGTAAGAGGAAGAATTGCATTCGCGGTAAACTAACTTGATGCAGAGTTTACCCTGTGCGTATGTCAGTTTTTTCATTCTTGGCGTGTATTCCTCCTTGATACCTTTCTCTACCAGTTTCATATGTGCATCCTTTGCTCTCTTGTTAGGCAGAGTCTCCAGATATTCACCGGTTTCGATGATAATCTTTCTTACCTCTTTAGCAATAGGCAGCACCTTTTTTACATTATATACCAGTCTGTTGTAAGCCATGCGCTGCTTGGCATTCTTGAATACCGGTTCGGGATATACATAGACATTGTTGACCTCCACATATTGTATGCTGTCCTTTCCCTGCAATACCTTGCCGACTTTCACCATCGGCTCGAAGGTAGGGCTGTCCATATCTACATCCCTGTTTTCCGGATGGGTCTCATCATCCTGTGCAGCCATTCTCAGAGTTGTACCTAACATCAGGCATATCAAAAAAAGTATTTTGTATTTCATCTTTCAGTCCTCATTTTAGTCTCTAAATCAATCAGATGGCAAAGTTACACAAATAATTTGTATACAGATATTTTTTTCGTCTTTTTTATGAAAAAGTGGATTGAAATGCTTCAAAATACGGCTCAGATGTCCTTAAATACGGATAATGTTACCCTTTTATTGTTAAAATAATAATTTTTAAAGCAATAACTTGTAATAAGTGAGAAATTATTAGTAATTTTGCACCGCTTTTAATCAAATAGCTATACTTACGTTTGTTATTTGTGAAAAATTGTACCAAGTGAGAGAACGGTGGGTTTGTCAGGCGTGCAACATATTTTTTTATATATGCAACCGTTTACTCCAACGAGAAAAAAATAATTATTAATAATTTATAAACAACAATTGAAACAAACAAGAATGAGAAGAATTTCCCTATTGCTTGTCTCTCTGATTGTGTTGACTGTCCAAACAACCTTGGCGCAAACCTTTAGCGTCAAGGGAACGGTTATGTCTGCTGATGACAATGAACCGCTGATTGGTGCAACCATCCTTCAAGAGGGTACAACGAATGGTGTAGTGACCGATGTTGACGGAAACTATACCATCGAGGTGAAGGACGCTTCTAAGGCTACGCTGGTGATTTCATACATCGGTATGGTGACTCAGAAACATCCTGTCAATGCACAGACGAAAACGCTGAACATTACGCTTACTTCTGATTCCAAAGTGATGGATGAAGTCGTGGTTGTGGCGTATGGCGTTCGTAAGAAAGGAACCATTGCGGGTTCCGTGTCTGCTGTGAAAGCTGAAAAAATTGAAAATGTCCCTGCGGCAAGCTTCGACCAGGCTTTGCAAGGACAGAGTACTGGTTTGCAGGTCATCAGTTCTTCTGGTGAACCAAGCAAGGCGGCTACTTTCCAAATCCGTGGTACAAACTCTATCAACTCTGGTAAGTCACCACTTTTTATCCTGGATGGTGTGCCAATTTCCAGTTCTGATTTCAATACTTTAAGTCCTAATGACATCGAAAGTATTTCTGTATTGAAAGATGCTTCTTCTACTTCTATCTATGGTGCCCGTGCTGCTAATGGTGTGGTTGTAATCACATCTAAGCGTGGTCTTTCTATGGATAAGGCAAAGGTTACCCTCCGTGCTCAGTATGGTTTCTCACAGTTGGCTCAGACCAACTGGTCTATGATGAATACCGATGAGCGTATCCAGTTTGAGAAAGAAGTAGGACTGGATGCTGGTAAGGATTACAATCTCCTCTCTAAGGTAAATGTCAACTGGCTTGACGAGGTGTTCAATGATGCGGCTCCTTTGCAGAGCTATGAACTTTCCGTGAATCGTGCTACTGACCGTTTGAACTACTATGTTTCTGGTGGTTTCTATGATCAGGATGGTATTGCGCAGAATTCTACCTTCCGCCGTTACAACATCCGTACCAATGCAGATGTGAAGGCGAGCAACTGGTTGAAGATTGGTACCAACACCATGGCAGCTTACGAGGAGGCCCAGCAGGCAGACGATGGTTCTTATACCACCGTTACCCCAATTTCAGCTTGCCGCTTCATGCTTCCATATTGGAATCCATACGCAAAGGATGGCAGTCTTGCTTCTCTTGCAGCAGGCAACTGGGCTGGTACGAGCGAGAACCCTATCGTATATATGGCAAAGAATCCTATCAAGAACAAGAAGTATAAGATTCTCTCTACTATGTATGCAGAGATTTATCCTATTGAGAATTTGACTATCCGCACTCAGTTTGGTGCAGATTTCTCTCACTCTACCGCATTCATGCAGTCTTTCCCAAGTCTCTCTTCTAACAACGGACAGGGTCTTGCGGCTCGCCAGAGCAGCGATATGCTCAATTTGACTGAGACTACAACAGCCAACTATCGTTTCACCTTGAAGGATATCCATTCTTTCAACGTGATGCTGGGTCAGGAGGCTGTCGATTATCATTCAGAGGGATTCAATGTTTATTCCAGAGGACAGAATAATGACTTGCTGACCAATATTTCGTCTGGTACACGTGCCAGCCGCTGGTCTGACTCTTCTTCAGATTATTCTTACTTGTCATTCTTCATGCGTGGCGAGTACAACTATAAGGAACTTTATTATGCAGACTTCTCTCTCCGTACCGATGCTTCTTCCCGATTTGGTAAGGATCATCGCTGGGGTACTTTCTGGTCTGTAGGTTTCATGTGGAATGTGAAGCAGACTGAATGGCTCAAGAAGTATAACTGGCTGAGCAACGCACAGTTGGCAGTCAGCACAGGTACTTCTGGTAACTCAGAGATTCCTAACTATTATCACCTCGCATTGGTGAGTGGTGACGCCAACTATGACGATACAGCTGGTCTCTATCCTTCACAGAGTGGTAATGAGGAATTGGGTTGGGAGTCCACTTGGGCAAGCAACTTTGCTTTGCGTCTTGGTTTCTTCGACCGTATCAACTTCAGTTTTGAGGCTTATTACAAGCGCACTTCCAACATGCTGATGCGTGTGCCAGAGTCTTACACCGTAACTGGTGAGGGTTATCGCTGGAAGAACGTGGGTGTGATGGCTAACAAGGGTATCGAGTTGAGTGCTGACGGTGATGTAATCCGCACCAAGGACTTTACCTGGAATGTAAGTGCCAACGTATCTTACAATCAGAACCGATTGAAGGAACTCTATAACGGTGTAACCGAGTATGTAAACTCAACCACCGGTTTGAAGTATGTAGTAGGTCACTCAGTAAGCGAGTTCTTCCTGAACCGTTATGCAGGTGTGAACCCAGCAAATGGTGAACAGCTCTGGTATGACAAGGATGGTAACGTGACCAACGAGTTCCGTGAGAGCGACAAGGTGATGATGGGCAAGACCTACGATGCACCTTGGATGGGCGGTTTCGGTACCAGCTTGCGCTGGAAGGGCTTGCAGTTGTCTGCTCAGTTCAGCTGGATCGGTACACGTTATGTTATCAATAACGACCGTTTCTTCGAGGAGAGTGGTGTAACCTTCGGTACAGCTTACAACCAGTCTAACCGCTTGTTGTATGACCGCTGGAAGAATCCAGGTGATATTACCGATATCCCTCGCTGGGGTGAGGTTAACCAGTTGGATGACCGTTACTTAGAGAACGCTTCTTTCTTGCGTATGAAGAACCTCAGTTTGTCATACTCTTTGCCACAGAGTCTGTTGAGCAAGACCAAGTTCTTCTCTTTGGTAAGAGTCTATGCTCAGGCACAGAACCTCTTCACCATCACAGGCTTCAATGGTCTTGACCCAGAGGTTTCATCCAATGTTTATCAGGCGCAGTATCCAGCATCACGCCAGTTTACGCTTGGTGTAGAACTGTCATTCTAAACAAAGAAAGGAGATAATAATAATGAAGATTAAACATATTAAGACATATATACTGTCAGCTGTCCTGACCTTGTCTTTTTCTTCCTGTCTTGACAAGTATCCTGAGGATTCTATCCGCATGGATGAGGCTATCAATACAGTGGATGATGTAGATAAGCTGGTCTATGGAATCTATGACAGTTTTAAGAGCAGCGCATTGTACTCGGGCAAGTTGACACTCTTGCCAGACTTGCAGACAGACTTCGTGTATTGTGTGAAGGGCTACTCCAATACCTATGGCGATATCTATCGCTGGAAGGATATCAAGCCTACCAATACCGACATCGAGTCTGTATATGGTGCCCTTTATGGTGTTATCAATAGTGCCAACTTCCTGCTTGACAATGTAGAGAAAGTAAAGCTCAATACCACCAGTGATACAGAACAGGACAGGTTGGAGCAGTATCAGGGTGAGGCTTACTTCGCTCGTGCCTTGGCTTATTCTGAGTTGATCAAGATGTTCTGCAAGGCTTATGATAATGATGAGCAGGCAGAGAAAGACCTGGGTGTGGTACTCACAGAGCATTATTACGGCAATGAGCCACAGAAGCGTGCCAGCTTGAAGGCTTCATACGAGTTCGTATTGAGAGACCTTGATAAGGCTACAGAGTATCTGAAGTTGGAAGATGACTTTACTGGAAGTCTCTACAACGAGATTTACTTCAATGAATATACTTGCCATGCCTTGCGTGCGCGCGTATCCTTATATATGCATCGCTGGGATGATGCCATCAAGTATGCTTCTAAGGTTATCGGCAGCAAATATTATACATTGGAGAAGGCGTCTTCTAAAACCTATTCCAGTCAGGTGAACGACTATAAGTACATCTGGACTTATGGTGATTCCCGTGAGGCTATCTGGAAGGTTGGTTTTACTGTAAACAGTTATGGTGGTGCCTTGGGTACTATCTTTGATAACTACAACTATGTAACTTATCGTCCTGACTATGTGCCAGAGACTTGGGTTATCAATTCATACGACAGCAACGACCTTCGTGCTGCAGCCATCTTCACCACCCGTGTGACAGGTTATGAGCACGGATTGCAGTGGCCTTTGCTGAGCAAGTATTTTGGTGATGCAGAATTCCTGAACAGTAACATCCTGCATGTTCACCAGCCAATGGTATTCCGTCTCTCAGAGCAGTATCTGATCCGTGCTGAGGCTTATGCCATGAAGGGTGAATATGGCAAGGCAGGTAAGGACATCTCTACCTTGCGTACAGCCCGTTACTCATCATACGGTGGTAATACATCCATGAGCGAGAGCAATGCCATGAAGATTATCGAGGCAGAGCGTGTGAAGGAACTCTATATGGAAGGTTTCCGTCTGAACGACCTCAAGCGCTGGCACAAGGGATTCGAGCGTAAGGCTTCTGATCAGCCTGCTGCCAACTTCGTACAGAGCAACTTGAAGGTAGAGAAGGATGATCCACTCTTTGTCTGGCCAATTCCACAGCATGAGCTGGAAGCACCAGGTTCAGAGATAGAGCCTAATGAAAGTAATAAATAACGGATTATTAATAAAGAGACGATCATGAAGAAAATAATGATGAGATGTTTGGCAGCAGTTGCTGTACTCATCGCTCTTGCGAGCTGTTCGCAGGATTTTACTACCTATTCTGGTCCGAGTCATATCATGTTCTCTGATACGCTCTATCAGTATCCAGTACAGGAAAACAACGAAATCTTCAATGTTCCTGTATCGGCTACAGAAAAAGTGGATTACGACCGCACCTTCGGTGTGGAAGTTGTTGACAAAGAGAGCAATGCCATCGAGGGTAAGCATTATCGTGTGCTCAACAATACTGTCACTATCAAGGCGGGCGAGATGGTAGGAAATGTGCAGGTTCAGGGTATCTATGATAATATCGGAAAGACGGACTCCTTAGGTTTTACGCTGAAACTGGTGATTCCTGAGAAGTACAACTGGACTGAACTCTACAAGGACTATACTCACGTGGTGATGCAGAAGGCTTGTCCTTTCGATATCCACAATTTCTCTGGTTGGTGTATGGTTACTTCTACTTTCTACAGTCAGTATCTGAACAACGTAACCAACCGTCTGATCAAGACTGAGGTGGTAGAAGGTGAGGAAAATACGGTACTCCTGAAGGATGTATATTATAAGGGATATGACCTGAAGTTGAAGTTTAAAACAGGCAACCTTCTGGAGCCAAAGGTAGAGATGGACGACCAGATAGCCGGTGAGACCGGTGAGGCGTTCGGAACTATCTATGGAGATGGCAAGTTGCGCATCAGCCAGCCTTCTCTCTATACCTCTTATTATAATACCTGCCAGAACTATGTATTGCAGTATGTCAACATGAGTGTCGATAAGAAGGACGGTACATCATTTGGTAATGTAGGAACCTTCATCACCATGTTTGAGTGGATAAGCGATGCAGAGGCAGAGAGACTCAAAGAACAAGGTTATTAAGCCTTTCGGGTGCTTATATAACGCAGATATATTCAAGAAAATAATAACAGAATAACAATATGAAAAAGTTAATTTCAAGATATTGGCTCGTACTTGTGGCGCTGGTTTCAGTGACCTTGTTCACCGCTTGTTCCAGCGACGACGATGCCGTAAATCCTGTATTTCCACAGGTACAGACTATCGCAGGTGCTGCTGGCGATGTGAAAGAGTTTTCTTTCGATGCCAACCAGAACTGGAGTCTTTCTTCTAATCAGATCTGGTGTAAGATCTCTAAGGTAGAGGCTCAGAATGAGAATCAGGAAGAGGCGAAGGCTGCTGTAAAGCCTGGTTTCGTGCTCAATGGTGCTGCTGGTAAGCAGACTATCCAGGTAACTATTACTGACGATGATGCCAGCAAGGACTTGAGCGTAGCTCAGTTGAACTTGAAGATGGGCGGTCAGGAAGTGACTATTGCTGAGATTCAGCGTTCTGCTGAGGGCTATGATCTCAAGGTTTATGATGCGTTGGGCAACGATATTACTGAGACCGGTATTATTGTAGGTTACAAGAATGTTGCAGGTCAGCCTATCTACAACAAGTTTACTGTTAAGTCAACCTATCGTTTTGCTGTGACCAACACTCCTGCTTGGGTAGAGTTGGAAGGCGGTTTCCTGGTAGGTACCCCAAATAATGAAGTTGTAGGTGGTGCTGCCTTCAAAGAGGGTCAGGGCTTGAATGCTAAGTATGCCATTGCCAAGGAGGCTAACTACACCATTACTTTTGCTTCTGAGGATGGTAAGGCCGCTGTGACCGTACCTGTTGTCTATAATGGTATGACCACTCATACGATGGATATTACTTATCCTACTTCATCACAGTGGGCTGTATGGAATGTTTCTATGGATGGTAAGGTATTCACACAGAATGGTTCAAGTCTTAATGGTGATGCTACCAATGTTTTCACTTTCCACAACTTCGTTCCATTCCAACTCAACACATTAAATGATGATTATCAGCTGGTTGTCTTCGAAAATAAGAAGGAAGGTCTGTTCGAGGATGAATCTGGCGCTGTGAAGTTGCAGGGTGAGAAGGGTGATGTCAAGCTTACTGTTGCTCCATTGGCAAGCGGTAGCCGTGAATTACTGGTTTATGCATTGCCTAAGGCTGTATATGAGAGCTTGGAGAATGGTCTCGACGATATGTTGGAGAACGAGTTCACTACTGTAAAGAGTGATTATGACCGCTACTTCCTGATGGATGTTGTACAGAAGGAAGAAAAGAAGGGCGATTCTGAGGTTACTGCTCCTATTGTTACCAGCATGGGTATGAATGTAGATTGTGCCTTGACAACCAATGATGACTTTAAGTCATATGCTGAGGGCTTTTTCAATTATACTGGTAAAGAAGTATTTGAATCAACAGTTTATGGTGGTTATGTAGCCATCTATCCTCAGATTGACGGATGGAATCCTACAGCTGGAGCAAAAGTAGTCATTTACGATGGTACAGGAAACTCTGTTGAAAACTATGAGGTAGGACAGGACGATAAGGGTATCTATGTTGGCTTGAATGCCGATGAGCTTACTTATCCGATCTTTGCTGGTTTCAACAACATACAGGGAGTATGCCAGCGAGTAGTCTTTATCAATAATATGGGATTTAGAAGCAAGAGAAAGTAATGAAGACATTCAGAAAATATAGTAAAGCACTCTTGTTGCTCTTGGTCACGATGCTGACCTTTACTGTGACAAGCTGCTCTGACGATGATACCGAAGGCTGGGACGGTACATACGGATATGTGCAGTTCAAACTCAGCAAGAAGGTTTCTTCAAGAGCTACTCGTGCTGCTGCCCTTGACAAACTTGAGAAATTGGATGATGCCAAGAAAATCAAGGTGGTCATGGAGCATAATGGTACGACAGTATCTCAGACTTTGGTGCTCAATTCTTATAATTCAGAGAATGCTGAGTATGGTCTGAGAAGTGAAAAACTGCAACTTGCCTCTGGTACCTACACCGTCATCGGTTTCTATCTCTATGATGCTGTAGATGAGGAGTTGTTGGCTTCTTCTGCCGGCGAGACCTTCACCGTTGTTGGTGGCGGTCTGGAAGTACAGAACCTCATGGTGGAGACTGTGGAGCGCGGTAAGGTGAAGTTCAATCTTGTCAAGGAATGGGAGAAGACCCGTGCCGGTAATACCGAGTATCTCTTCTCTAATATCCGATTGATTGATATCAGCGTAACCAACCTCTTTACCCGTGAGACTTTCACTTTCCCTGGCGTTAAGGTGAAATACAAGGAGGCAAGTGAGGAGCATCAGAATCCTGATGATGAAAACGATAAGTATATGGAGGTGGGTACTGCCTACTGTGATTCTACTGTATGGCTTCCTGCTGGTACTTACCAGGTTACTTCTTATACGACTTACGGTCAGACTGGTGCGGTGAAGACCAAGTACGAAACCCAGCCTGTAAAGGGTGAGGCGTTTATCGTAGAGGATAATCAACTGAATGATAAGGCTCAGGTGCCTATCCTGCTCTCCAAGACCAAGGAATACATCAAGGATTATGAGGCTCTGAAGGCTATCTGGGAATCTCTCCAGGGTAAGGAGTGGAGCTTCTATGGCGATGCTACTTTCAAGGGTGCTAACTGGAACTTCAATAAGGAACTCGATATGTGGGGCGACCAACCTGGTGTTACACTCAACAGCAATGGTCGTGTCATCGGTCTCGTCATCGCTGGTTTCGGTGCCAAGGGCATCGTGCCAGATGCTATCGGACAGCTCACAGAACTTCAGGTACTCAACCTTGGTTCTCATGATGAGAAGATTGGTGCCAACATCTTCAATAATTACGATGCCAATAGTCTGAATGCAGCCAAGAAGAGCACTATGCGTCATGACTATGAGACCAAGTTCTTGAAGTATGACCCACGTGCCAATATGTCGGATATGATTGTAGAAAGCTACAACTCAGACCCTAAGGTAGCTCCTAAGAACAGAATCAAGAAGGATGGCCGTATCAACCTGAAGGATGCTCAGATCGGTACATTGACCAACAAGATTACAGGTGTATCTAAGGCCATCTATCGCCTGACTAAGTTGCAGCAGTTCTATATCGGTAACTCTTCTATCACATCCGGCGAGGTTTGTGCGAAGTTCTACAATGCAGACGATGCCGTTTATGGTAAATTTGCTCAGGAGTTCAAGGAAGAGGATTGGGACAACATGGCCAACCTTACCGATATCGAGCTTTACAACTGTCCAAAGATCAGTCGAATTCCAGACTTCTACTATAATCTCCCTAATTTGCAGGCGATGAACTTGGCTCGATGCAAGGGCATCTCTGCTAATCAGTTGAGAAATGATTGGACTCGCTTAGCTGCGGAGAAGACAGGTAAGACTCTCCAGATTCTCTATATGAGTTACAATAACCTGGAGGAGTTCCCTGAGTATTCTGCATTGAGAAAGATGGTAAATCTCGGTTTGCTCGACCTGGCTTACAATAATATCAAGAAGGTACATCCGTTTGGTTCTGAGGTAGCTCTCTCTTCTCTCTATCTGAACAACAACCAGATTGAAGAGATTCCTGCTAATCTCTGTGCCTTTACAGATGATGTGGAAAGTCTGACTTTCGCTCATAACAAGTTGAAGAAGATTCCTAATATCTTCGATGCAAGTTCGGTTCGTGAGATGGGTTCTGTGGATTTCTCTTACAATGAGATTACTGGTGTAGATACAAGTCATGGTACCTATAAGGGTATTAATGCAGCTTCAGTCAGTCTGTCAAACAATAAGATAGAGAAGTTCCCTTCTGAGTTGTTTACAGCAGGTTCTCCAATCACAACCATTGATTTGAGCGGTAACGAGTTGCGTACGATTCCTAAGGGTTCTATCAGCGGTAAGAAGGCTTATCTCCTTCAGGTGATTGACCTCCGATTCAACAAGCTGACATCACTCTCAGATGATTTCCGTGCAACTACATTGCCATATATTACCAATATGGACTTGAGTTACAACTGCTTCACAACGGTGCCAACCCAACCATTGAACAGTGCCGTACTCCGTGCATTTGCCATCAATCATCAGCGTGATGAGCAGACCAAACAGCGTTGTCTGCGTACCTGGCCAACAGGTATCACCACCTGTCCAAGTCTGATTCAGTTCCAGATAGGTTCTAATGATATCCGCAAGGTAGATGAAACATTGACTTCTCACCTTTATATTCTGAACATCGCTGACAACCCTAACATCTCTATCGATGTAACCAGCGTCTGCGCATATATCAAGGCAGGTATGTATAAGCTGTTCTACGACAAGAATCAGGACATCCGCGGTTGCGATGCTTTGGATCTCGAAAATTAAACGAAAAGAAAGTAAGATAATATGAAATATATTAATAAACTTACATGGCTCCTCGTTCTGGGTGCTGGTCTGATGACCGCATCCTGCAGCGATAGCGATGATGTAGATATCCCAGGCGGACTCTCCATCGACAAGGAGCAGATAGAAATAGGAGCTCAGGGCGGTAGCGAACAGCTTGCCATTGCTGCCTCACAGAATTGGGTGGCTAACGTGGATGAGCCTTGGCTGATGCTCACTCCTGCCAATGGCGTGGGTTCTACTACTGCAACTGTGGTAGCAGATTCTACTCTGATGAACGGACGCCGTACTACCGATATCTCCTTTATCGGCGATAATGGTCAGCGCCGCACCGTTTCCGTGGTACAGTTTGGTTATGGTAAGCAGATTGACATCAAGGAACCAACTGTAGAAATCGAAAATTCAGAATCATACGATAAGCGTGCTTTCGAGAGTTTGATTTCTGCCAATGTGGAATGCAAAATCGGTAAGATAGAGTATTCTTTCGAAGGTGACATGACTGATGCCGAGAAGGCAGAGAATGAGAAAGAACGTGAAGGCTGGCTCCTGAATAGCAAGGATGAGGATAAACTGACAGGTACCAATATCGGAATCGTCCTTGATAGAAAGGCTCGTCCTCGTAGCGTCAAATTCAAGTTCCGCTGGGCGATGAATGTTGTTCCTGCTGTTCGTGTGGCAAAGGTTCACTTAGTACCGGTAAAGGCTGAAGACAAACTGGTGGATGCAGATGGTAATCCTACCGATGATGTCATCCTGACAGTTCGACAGAAGGCAGCCTTGAAAATTGAGGATAATCGTGCTGGAGACTCTTTGTCTATCATCATGATCAATCAGAAATTAGGTTGTATGGCTACCTTCGATACCAGCGACAATATGCGTAACTGGTCGAACGTGACACTTTGGGAGGCTACTGATGCCTTCGTAAAGAGCCATCCTGAGGCTTTGGGCCGTGTGCGCTCTGTGAAGTTCAGCATGTTCAACCTGAAGAGTGGAGAGTCTCTTCCTAAGGAAGTTGGCAATCTGAAATACCTGGAGTCTTTCTCTCTGGCTGCCAATGAGAACAACCAGATTCGTGAGGTAGAGGTTGGTGAGGATATCTGTGAATTGAAGTATCTGAAGAACCTGACTATCCAGGCGTATGGTATGACCCACTTGCCAGCTAACTTCATCAAGTTGGGTAAGTCCTTGGAGTCACTCAATCTGGTAAGTAACAACTTCAATAAGTTGTCTGACATTACGAATGTAGTGAATGAGAAGAACTTCCCTAAGTTGCGTAATCTCATCCTCTATGCTCAGCGTCGTACAGATGTAGCTATCGATCTTTCAAAATTGGAAAAGAACGGAAATAGTGACTATATCTATAATACTTACCCTATCGGTATGTATGGAAAGGTCAGCAAAGGTACCAGCGATCGTCAGGCTCTTCTGAAACTCCTTACATGGGAAAAACTGAATTCCCTGGAGTTGTCATACTGCTTCCTGGAGGGTGAACTTCCAACAGATGAAGAGATGACTGAAGCTTTGGAGGCTGCTGGCAAGGCTACCCGTTACAGCAGGGCAGACTTCTCTACCAATAAGGCAGATTATCTCGACAAACTGGTAGGTGATACCTGTAAATGGTTGCTCTCTGGCTGGGATAATCCAGTAACCTGCAAGCACAAGGATGGTTCTGTAGTTTATGAGGATGTTTATCCTCTTCAGGTGCCACGTGTATTGCCTAACTGCCGTCAGTTGTCACTCAACCTCAACTTCCTGACTGGTGCGGTGCCAAAGTGGATTCTTTATCATCCACATCTGGTAGAATGGACTCCTTCTATCATGGTATTCAACCAGCAGTCTAAGGGAAAGAACAGCGATGGCGCTGCTGTTGGTTTCTCTAATATGACAGAGGATAGCTTCAGTTTCGATTACTTCTACGGAACCAGCGACCCTGGTAATAAATGGGAGGTTCCAGGGGTAGCTTATCCGCTCTATTATCGTACTTATGTGGCTGCAGGTGATGTTGATGAGGCTTCCGTGCTTGCCAAGTACAAGAGAAACGTAACTTTGAAAAGATAATTTCTAACAATATAGAAGCAAACAATGAAGAAAAAGTTTTTCTATATAGCAATGGTCGCTTTGGCTTTGACAGGTTGTGCAGACAACCTGTCGGGCATCGACTCTTCTGATGGCAAGACCAACGAGGTTGTCATTCCTGCAGATGCTGAGAATGGTGAATTGTTGATTAAGTTCAGTCCTGAGATGAGCGATATTCTCGACCAAGCACAAAGCACAATGACGCGTGCTGGTGTAGCAGGTACCCGTTCGGGTATTCCTTCTACAGATGAGGTGCTCGATATTCTGGGCAGCTACAGCTTCAAGCGTGTGTTCCCTGTGGATGAAAAGACAGAGGCTCGTACTCGCGAGGCAGGTCTTCACTTGTGGTACACCGTGAAGTTTGACAAGAATACTGATTTGAAGGTTGCTGCAGAGCGATTGAAGCAGCTTGGTGAGATTTCCAAGGTGCAGACCAATGGCCGTATCAAGCGTGCCTACAAGACTGACAGCAAGCGTATCTATCTGAATGAGAATGCACTCAAGGCTAAGGCTGCTACCCGTGCTGTAGCCGATGGTACACCCAATGACCCTGGTTACGCTTTCCAGTGGCACTATAACAACCTGGGTGAAGGTAATTATGCTTTCGAAAACCTGAATGATAATCATGCTGGTGCCAAAGCTGGCTGTGATGTCAATGCAGCAGAGGCTTGGAAAACCTGTACAGGTGATCCTTCCATTATCGTAGCTGTACTTGATGAAGGTGTGATGTACACTCACCCTGATCTGGCTGCCAATATGTGGTGTAACCCTGGTGAGACTACTCAGGGAGCCAAGACTGATGGCGATGGTAATGGTTATGAGGGCGACCTTCACGGCTACAACTTCGTAACCGAGAGTGGCGATATTACCTGGACTGATGCCAACGATTCAGGTCATGGAACTCACGTAGCAGGTACAATTGCCGCAGTCAATGGTAACGGTATTGGTGTTTGTGGTGTAGCTGGTGGTGATGGTACTCCTAATTCTGGTGTGAAGATTATGTCATGCCAGGTGTTCTCTGGTCAGAATAGTGTAACTTTAGCAGGAGAGGCAAGAGCTATCAAATATGCAGCCGACAATGGTGCGGTGATTCTCCAGTGCAGTTGGGGTTACAACTCTTCAGAGTCAAGTATCATCAATGGTTATACTCCTGGACCAGCTACCGAAAAGGAGTGGGCTGAGACTTATCCTTTGGAGAAGGAGGCTTTGGATTATTTCATCCACAATGCCGGTTCTCCTAATGGCGTCATTGATGGTGGTATTCCTGTTTTTGCTGCTGGTAATGAGTATGCAGGCAATCCTGCGTTCCCTGGCGCTTATTCCAAGTGTGTATGTGTAGCTTCTGTTGCTGCCGACTATACGCCAGCTTGCTATACCGACTATGGTACGCTCGTTACCTTGAGTGCTCCTGGTGGTGACTTGGAATATTACGGCAAGATAGGTGAGGAAGAGGATGAGTATTGGGCAGAGACTGCTGAACAGAAGGGTGCTGTGCTCTCTACTTTGATTCAGAATGGTAAACCTGCATATGGTTATATGGAGGGAACTTCCATGGCTTGTCCTCATGTTTCTGGTGTGGCTGCTCTCGGTTTGGCATACGCAGTCAAGCAGCATCGTCATTATCGTGCTGCTGATTTCGTGAGTCTGATGAAGAAGGCTGTCAAGGACTTGGATGGCTATTATGGTAATGGTGCTACCAAGATTTATTATATGAACCATACTACAGTGGGTGCTTCTCCTGAAATCGTCAACCTGTCTAAGTATATCGGTAAGATGGGCGCTGGTCTGATTGATGCAGCTCAGCTCTTGAATCTTGTTAAGAATAAGGATTACAGTTCTGATATGAAGTTGCCTAATATCTATGTGGCGCTCGACAAGGTTTCTACCTTGAATCTGCCAAGTTACTTTGAAGGCGTAGAGAGTGGATACACTTGTGCTGTTGGTGATGCCAATGTGGCTTCTGCTACGATAGAAGGTACTACTCTCACCGTAAAGGGACTTGCTGTAGGAAGTACTACTCTGACAGTATCAGTTGGCGGCAAGCAGCAGACTGTGAGCATTATAGTTCGTAAGAATGCCAGCAACAACGGTTGGATGTAATCTAAAAGATAATTACTGAGATGGGAAAGAGATTCACGATGATCTTCATTGCTCTCAGCCTGATGAGCATGAGTCAGGCTTGGGCACAAAAACTCAAGTTTGACCAGCAGCTCATCGATGCCGGTACGATGACCGAGGATGATGCGCCACGAACCTATTCGTTTGTAGGTAGAAACGTGAGTGGTAAGATGCTGGAAATATCCCGTATTCAGACCACCTGTGGTTGCACCAAGTCGAGTGTCAGTCAGATGAGACTACAGCCAGGTGATAGCTGTAAGATAGAATTGACGTTTACTCCTCATGGTTATCCTGGCACTATAGACACCCGCGCTTTTGTCCATCTGAAGGATTCGGACAGAGAACCGGTCACAAAGATTGGACTGAGGGGCATGGTTCTTCCAAGTGCGGATGTCTGGTATCGCTTCAAGTATAAGATGGGCGACCTGAGACTGAAGCAGGCTAAGGTAACATTCAATGAGGTGACGGCAGGTATGAAGGCTGAGGCTCGCATTCTCTGTGGCAATAGCGGGAAGAAACCGCTGAAGATCAGCAGTCTGGTGCTTCCACAGTATGCACAAGTGAAAACAGAGCCGGAAATCATCCCTGCTGGTGATGAGGCAGACTTGGTGATTACGCTGGATGTGGATAAAATCCCGCCGATGATGAAGCCGAATTTCACTTTCCCGATTATTCTGGAGGGTGTGGACGCCAAGCCGAGTGACCGTACGATTATGGTCGTAGTGAATCGCAATCAGTAATGATAAATCATAAGAAAAGAAAGAATTAAAGAATATGAAACATTTAATCAAACTCTTCACCCTGTTGGTGGTTATGCTCCTTTCTGTGGGTTTCGTATCTTGTAGCAGCGATGATGATGAACCTGCAGAGCAGCCGATAGCTGTGACTCCTGCTAATCTTGATGGAGTATGGAAAATGACTGCCTGGAACAATGGTCAGCCAATGCCTGAGGGCACATATTGCTATGTGGTTTTCCATCGCCGTGATAATACTATGGAGATGTACGACAACATGAACAGTATGTATGCAGTTCATACTACCGGTTCCTTCTTTGTGAAGCAGGATCCATATTTGGGTTATATTGTTGGCGGTACCTACGATAATGGTGTTGGTGATTGGAACCAGCAGTATATCGTGAGCAATCTTTATAAGAGCGGTTCTATGATCTGGACTGCCAAGGATGATGCTAACGATGTTTGCCGCTATGAGCGTTGCGGCGAAGTGCCAGCTGAGATTATCAAAGAGGCAAGTGATTTGAAAGACTAATATAACCAGGCTCTTTAGTTTTTTGAAGACTGATCTTATTTTTTTGAAAAACTATCATAGAGTTTTATATTAGCTCAGCATACCAATAAAAGAGACGTATGGGTGATTTCTTTCACTCGTACGTCTCTTTGTTTTTCCATTTTCCATTTCTCCTTTCTCATTTTATTTCCCTTTCTTTTGGCGTTTCGAGATAAATATTGTATTTTTGCGGCAGGATAAGGGTGGTGCTCTTATTGCATCATTTTCTGTCAAAATCGATATTGTACAAATTATAAGCGAAAACGAATGAAGAATGCAATCTATTATAGGTGTATGTTAGTGGTACTGTTTCTGGTGAATAGTATCCAGGTAAGTGATGCCCAATCTTGGCAGGAATACCTTGAACAACTCAGTGAACAGGAGGAATATGAGGATATGAATTGGGAAAGCTATGAAGATGTTCTGGAGGGATATGCTGAAAATCCGATCAATCTCAATACCGCTACCAAGGAAGAGCTGGAACAGTTTCCCTTCCTCTCTGCCCAACAGATAGAGGATATCCAGGCCTACATCTATCAATATGGTGAGATGAAAAGTCTGGGTGAACTGGCGATGATAGAAAGTATCAGTTGGTATGAGCGGCAGTTGCTTTGTTGTTTTGTCTATGCCGGGGAAGTGAAGAGGCGTTCTTTCCCTTCTTTTTCCCAAATAGCAAAATATGGAAAGCATGAAACGGTGGCTGCCGTAAAGGTTCCTCTTTATGAGCGAAAGGGAGACAAGGATGGGTATTGGGGTTATCCTTATAAGCATTGGTTGCGTTATCAGTTTCATTATAGTGACTATGTAAAGATGGGCTTTGTGGCTTCGCAGGATGCGGGAGAGCCGTTTTTTGGTGGTAAGAACAACTTGGGTTATGATTTTTATTCCTATTATCTGCAGATACGGAAATGGGGCAAGTTGAAAAATCTGACTTTGGGTAAGTATCGTCTTCGGGAAGGTATGGGACTGATATTAAATAATGATTTCGGTTTCGGAAAACTCTCCATGCTCTCGTCATTGGGGCGCATGGGAACTTCCATTCGCACACATTCTTCAAGATATGCTGCTAATTATCTGCAAGGAGTTGCAGCCACGCTGAATGTTTGCAAGGGATTGGATGTGAGTGCCTTTCTATCTTACCGCAAAATAGATGCTACGGTAAAGAAAGATTCTATTTCAACGATTGTAACTACAGGAATGCATCGCACGGAGAAGGAAATCGAGAAGCAAGGCATCGCTTCTGCTTTTCTGTTGGGCGGTAATCTGCATTATACTAAGAATGGCTTTCATATCGGTGCTACGGGCATCTGTTATTCTTATTCCTTGCCGCTTCATCCCAATAAATCCCAACTCTATAAGCGCTTTGCTCCCGAAGGCAAGAACTTTTGGAATGCAAGTATCGACTATGGTTATATTTCTCATCGGCTCACGCTGCAGGGAGAGGTGGCGACGGGAGATTGTGGAGTAGTAGCTACGGTCAATACGGCGAGTTATCTGCTTTCAGAACAGTTTTCGGTCTTGGCTCTTTATCGTTTTTATCCTTATTGTTATTATGCAATATACAGTAATAGCTATAGTGCTGGCAGCAGCGTGCAGGATGAAAGTGGCTGCTATGTGGGACTGCGATGGTCGCCTTCTTCTAAATGGGTATGTGATATTTATGGGGATGTGGCTTATTTTGCCTGGCCGAAATATCGAATGAAGGGGAGTTCTTATGCGATGGATTATTTGGCGAGCATCATCTTCCAGCCTTCCCGCTCTCTCCGTCTTGGCGCCCGTTATCAGTATAAGCAGAAATATGATGTTACTACGCAGCGAGCCCGCCTGTATTGTGGAATCGAAAAAGGAGCATGGAGCAGTAAAACTCAGGTGGATGCCACCTTCCTGTCGCAAAACTACGGAATGATGGTCAATGAATCTATGGAATATCGCTTTCGGTGGCTGAGGCTGAATGCTTTCTTGGGCTATTTCCGTACCAAGGATTATGAGAGTCGTGTCTATGCTTTTGAACCGGGATTGCTTTATACGATGAGTTTCGGTAGTTATTTTGGTGAAGGTATCCGATGTGGACTGCGGGCGAAGGCTGAAATCGGAAAGCATTGGGTGCTGGTTTGCAAGGGAGCCATGACGAAATATTTCGACCGCAATCATATTTCGTCAGGATTACAACAAATCAATGGCTCTGCTCAGACTGATTTGGAAATTCAGGTGAAATGGAAGTTCTGATGAATTACTGGTGAATGATTGTGTTGCGAAAAGCAGTTCTGAAAATCCAATAAATACTCTGTTGGGGAAATAATATCAGGTGGATTTCATAAAAGATGAGGTTTGGGCTTGGTTGTTTAAGATTTTTCTTGTATTTTTGCAGAAAAACAGATTGATATGAAAATAAACATCGTAATACCTTGCTATAATGAGCAGGAGGTTTTGCCTAAGACCCTGGAAGTTTTGGGGAATTTGGTGGCGAAAATCAAGGCAGAGACGGGTGCTGAAACCAATTTGCTATTGGTGGATGACGGCAGTCGCGATACTACCTGGCAACTCATCCGGGAAGGGGCAGAAAAACATTCGTACGTGAGAGGAATCAAACTTTCTCATAACCGAGGGCACCAGAATGCACTCTGGGCAGGTATGGAGGCTTCCATCGACCATTGTGATGCGATGGTGAGCATCGATGCGGATCTGCAGGATGATGAGAATGTAATCATCGATATGGTGCGCCAGGTGCAGGAAGGCAAAGATATCATCTATGGTGTGCGCAAGGAGCGTAAGACAGATACTTTCTTTAAGCGCTTTACCGCCCAGGCTTTTTATAAGCTGATGCAGAGTGTGGATAAGGAGACGGTTTACAATCATGCCGACTTCCGTATGATGACGAATCGCACGCTGAAGGCGCTGATGCAGTATCCAGAGCGCAATCTTTTCTTGCGTGCCATTGTTCGCCAACTCGGTTTCCAGGAGGGCTTTGTTTATTACGACCGCAAGGCGCGTGAGGCAGGCGAGAGTAAATATCCGCTTACCAAGATGCTGAGTTTCAGTATCGATGGCATCACTTCATTCTCTGTAGCTCCTTTGCGTTTCATCACCTTTGTAGGATTGCTGATGACATTGGTGTCTTTCATCATGATTATCTTTGCGCTGATAGAACATTTCCAGGGCAAGACGATACAGGGTTGGACTTCCTTGCTTGTTTCCCTCTGGTTCATCGGTGGCATTATCACTACTGGCGTGGGTGTTACAGGTGTCTATATCGGAAAAATCTATACCGAGGTAAAACGCAGACCGAGATATTTTATCGAGGAAAGAGTATAATTCATATTGAAATCATAAAAAATAAGAAGGGGTGTGTCGTGGATTTATGACACACCCCCTCTTTTGAAATATTTTTTTTAGTTGCAAGCCAAATTAGCGCTTGTTTTCACGAAACGGTAGAAACCTACGGGGCAGCGGGTTTCTGCAGTTCTCGGAATCTCCCATACCTTTTCGAAAGTATAATTCCTGCCATATTTCTCCGTGAAAATCTGGATATCATCATTTGATACCATCACGATGCCGTCTTGTGGAAGTGTCTTGTCGAACTGCTGGATCTTGTCGCCTAAATAGAAGTTGAGGCTGAAGAAGTGGAGCATATCGATTGACATGTAGGAATAGAGCTTGGATGTATCAAACTTCTTTTCTATTACTGGTGCCCAGCGCTTGTCGGCCTTGGTGTTGAGCACAGTTGGCTGAAGCGTAGAGTCCAGTATCAAGAAGAGGCTGATGATGGTAATCAACGTATGACCTACGATGCTGCCAGTATGATTCCTGCGGAGTGATTGGAACGTAGCATAAATGCCATAAATGCACAATATGAAGAACAGATATCCTATGCCTTCTGCGATACTCTGAGGTCCTTTTTCCAAAGCATGGAGCATGGCTGCGTTTTCTGCTGCATGTCTGCCGTGGAAGATAGTGTCAGGTATCAATCCGCATGAAACTGCGATTCTTGCTACGATAAGCAGGATGGCGAGCGATGCTATTACCCCTCCATATACCTTGAATGCTCCCATCTTCTCCTTCATCATCCAAACGATGTATTCAGCGATGAGATAAGCCATGAACGGATAGCAAGGCAGCAGGTAAACGCTTCGCTTGCTCTTCGGGATGCAGTAGAAGAAGAGTACCAGGAGGAAAGCAAGCCAGGTGAATACCTGGAGCGAGGTAGCCTTTTTCGCATTCTCTACAAACTTACTCTTGGAGAATTTCTTCCAGGGCAGGATAAAGAGAGAGAACAATAATAATAAGGTATAAGGCAGCCAACCGGTGATGAGCGTAAGCAGATTGTACCAGGCAGGGTTTTCATGCGACTCGTAGGCCATCTTTCCCATAAAGCGGTCGATATTCTCTTCCTTTACCAGTTCCAGGAACTCGTTGCCACCCTGGAGATAGGCGGCATAGTACCAGCAGAATGGGATGATGAGAGAGAGTACCGCAGTTGCTGCCATTCGCCAGACGATGCCCCAGAAATTTTCTCTCTGTGTGAGCATGAAGACACCCATCACAAAACAAGGCAGGATGATGCCTACTGGTCCCTTGGTCAGCGTGGCGCCACTCATGCAGAGGATGGCAAGCCAGGGCAGTTGATGTTTTCCCTTTTCCCACCAACGGTAGAGCAGATACATGGCTCCCACCATGAAGGCGGTGTTCACCATATCCACACGGCAGTTGATTCCTGCACGATGCACTTCGAAAGCAGTCAGCGTGAGGATGGCTGCGATGAGACTCGTCTGGGTATCCTTGCGCTTGGCAAAGAATATAAAGCCGCCGATGGTCATCAATATCAGCGATACAGCAGACGGCAGACGGGATGTGAATTCGCTTACGTGTCCGGCAAAGAGCGAGAAGAAGGCGATGCACCAGTGGAAGAATGGTGGTTTGTAAGGAATATCGCCTCCATTATTGATAGGCAATATCCAGTTGCCATGCTCCAGCATGGTGTAGGCAACTACAGCCTCGCGAGGCTCTCCCTTGGTATTGAATTCGGTAAGCCCGAGGAA
Organism: Segatella hominis; assembly: GCF_019249725.2. NCBI lineage: Bacteria > Pseudomonadati > Bacteroidota > Bacteroidia > Bacteroidales > Prevotellaceae > Segatella > Segatella hominis. The sequence continues at coordinate 2,810,706 of NZ_CP137559.1, read as the reverse complement.
AGGAACCAGCATCACGATAGCAAGGATGGTGACAATCCACAGGGCTTTGTTGTACTTGATGTTCATGTCTTATCGAAGTCTTATTATATGATTTTGGCTGCAAAGTTACATATAATTATTTGTTTATAGATAGAATAAGGCGGGAATTTTTGCTTTTATTGGGATATAATTATTAACTTTGCAGCCGATTTCTAAAGTAGAATAAAAATGAAACGATATTTTAAGGTCTTGGGTTATCTCCTTTCAGTGCATGTATTGGCATTGCTGGTGATGACTCTGTTCAGATTGGTGGAATTTATCGCCCTGCATGGCATGATAGTAGATGCAGGGGCGAGTAGGGTGATGGCATTTGTCAAGGGTGTATGGTTTGACAATGTCATCGCTTGTTATATTTCGGTATTGCCTGTGGCTGTGCTCCTTGTTGCTGCCAGCCTGGGGTGGTGTCATCGCCGTTTGCTGCGTGGCATCAACATCTGGTATGCGGCATGGTTTGCCATCGCCTTCATGCCTTCGGCAGCCAATACCCCTTATTTCCAGTATTTCTTCAAGAACATCAATTCCAGCATCTTCGGGTGGTTCGGCTATGTAGCCACCACATCGGGCATGCTCTTGCAGGAGTCTTCCTACTGGCTCTATATCGCCCTCTATTTCGTGTTCACGGGGGTGTTTATCTATGCGCTTATCCGCCTGCGCCGCTACTACGAGGGACTCTTCCTTCTGCCTAAGGACAATATGCACCTGGTGCAGGTGGGAGCACGTTTCCTCATTTCCCTGGCTCTGGTAGGTGCCTGCCTTTTCGGCATCCGTGGCAGAATGGGCTATAACCCTATCAAGGTGAGCCAGGCTTATTATTGCGAGGATTCTTTCCTCAACCAGCTCGGCATCAATCCGGCATTCAATCTCCTTACTTCTGCGCTCGACGATATGCGCAAGGAGAACAAGGAGTTGCATCTCATGACATACGCTGAGGCTATTACGAATACCCGCCAGTGGCTGGGTATCGCGGGAAAGGTGGATAGCACGAATATTCTGAAACGTGAGGTGGTGAACGATTCCCTGATGATGAAGAAGAATCATCCTAACGTGGTGGTAATATTGATGGAGTCGATGTCGGCAAACCTGCTGGGCACTTTCGGCAATCAGCAGCCGCTCACCCCAACGCTCGATTCGCTCTATCATCATTCCCTGGCGTTCACCCACTTCTATAGTGCCGGCATCCATACCAACCATGGCATGACGGCTACGCTCTACAGCTTCCCTGCTCTCATGTTCCGCAACCTGATGAAGGGAACGGTAACTCCACGCCGCAAGGGTATCGCCACGGTGTTGAAGAAGTATGGCTACGAGAACATGTTCTTCATGACTCACGAGGCACAGTATGACAACATGAAGGCTTTCTTCCAGACCAATGGCTACGATGACATCTTCTCTCAGGAGAACTATCCTAAGAGCGAGGTGGTGAACAGCTTTGGCGTGAGCGACCATTTCGAGATGGGCTATGCCCTCAACACCATCAACCAGAAGGCGAAGACGGGCAAGCCTTTCATGGCTACCATCCTCACCGTGAGCAATCATCCGCCATATATCATTCCTGATTTCTTCAAGCCGAAGACCAAGGAGAAGGAAACGCAGATAGTGGAGTATGCCGACTGGGCGATAGGCGATTTTCTGAAGAAGGCAAGCCGGGAGCCTTGGTATAAGAACACGATATTCCTGATTCTGGCAGATCATGGCAAGCTGGTGGGTAAGAGCGAGGGCGAGTTGCCGCAGTCTTACAACCATATTCCGCTCATCATCTTTGGTCCGGGCGTTCCGCAGCAACAGTATGCCGGTTTGGGTATGCAGGTAGATGTAATGCCTACGCTTTTCGGCTTGATGAATCTGAATTATGAGTACGAGGGCTTCGGTGTGGATCTGCTGAAGCAGCAGCGCCCGATGGTATTCTATTCGGCAGATAACCAGATTGTAGCAAGAGACCATCAGCGTTGCTTCGTCTATAATCCGTCGATGAACCGCAGTTTCTGCTATGATGTGTTGCCGAATGGCAATCTGAAGGAAACCAAGCAGGAATCTAAGTTCCAGGATTTGAAGAACTATGTCTTCTCGAATATCCAGGCAGCAGAGTATATTGAGCGACATCAGCAATAAAAAAACGATATTATCAGAAACAGTAATCCCCCATCACGCAGCCAAAGCGTGATGGGGGATTAACTGTTTATATAGTTTTTCTATTCTTCAGGGACTTGAAGTTTATTCTCTGCAAAGTTACAAAATTATACCCAAAGGTATTATACCCTAGGGTATAATTTATGAAACTATATTTTTATCAGACGAAGAATCGCTGTTTCTGCAAAAAAAAATGGCTTTAAACAACATTGTTTTAAACAACCTTGTTTAATTTGTTTTTTTTTTGCTATCTTTGCAGAGGATTTGCTGCACTCGGCAATTTGAAAGCCAGCTTTCATTGCGCTCGTTTGCAATTTCTTTGCAAAAGAAAAGCTGTATAGTATAAAATAAGGTAGTATTTATGAGAAAAAGTAAAGAAGCTCCGTTTGTGTTCGGTGTTCGTGTGGAGGGAGATTCCTTTACCGACCGTAGAGAGGAAACAGAACGCCTGAAGGCGAACTTTACGTATGGAGTGAATACGATATTGATTTCGCCTCGTCGTATGGGTAAGACTTCATTGGTGGATAAGGTGTGTTCGCTTGTAGAGAGCGAAGACATCAGGATAGCTCGTATAGATGCCTTTGGCTGTCGCTCTGAGAATGATTTTATCAATGCTTTTGCCACGGCCGTGGTTCGGGCTACTTCTTCAAAATGGGAAGAATGGATGGAGAATGCCAAGGTGTTCTTAAGCCGTTTCGTTCCGAAAATCAGTATCGGACAAGATCCTTTAACTGATTTCTCTTTGGCGTTGGAGTATAATACAGGTAACAATACTACCGAAGAGGTTTTGAGACTTCCGGAAATGATAGCTCGGTCTAAAGGTTGTCATATCGTAGTCTGCATCGATGAATTTCAGCAGATAGGCGATTTCCCTGATTCATTGACCTTCCAGAAGAAGCTCCGTAGCGTATGGCAATTACAGAGCCATGTATCTTACTGTCTTTATGGAAGCAAGAAACACATGATGGAACAGATGTTCCAGAATGCCAGTTACCCATTCTATCGCTTTGGAGATTTCTTCTATCTGAACAAGATAAGCGAGAAAGACTGGGTGGAGTATATCTGTCAGCGTTTCGAATCTACCGGCAAGCATATCTCGGAAGAGTTGGCTCGTGAAATCTGTCTGGTAACAGACAGATATTCTTCTTATGTACAGCAGTTGGCATGGTTTGTATGGTTGCGAGTACAGGATGATTCTGTAGCTACAGAAGAGGACTTGAAATATGGAATAGACAGGTTGCTGGATGCTTGCGAGCCCTTGTTTATCCAGCAGACCGAAGACCTTTCTGCCTATCAGATGAATTTTCTGCATGCTATTATCAATGGAGTACATACAGGTTTCACGCAGACAGCGATATTGGAAACCTATCGCCTAGGTACTGCCGCCAATGTAACTCGTCTTAAGAAGTCCTTGATGGTGAAAGATCTGATTACGATTCCTGCTCCTAAGCATCTGGAAATGAGTGACCCCATCTTGGCGTTGTGGCTCAAGAGAAGAGTTTGGAAGGAATCATAAAGAAAAAATCTCTTCAGCAAAAGTATATGAAAATCAAAGATATACTTGGAATACTGAAGGGATTTTATGATGAATTACTTGAACATAGCCAATGCTTTCTCTATGATTGGCGCCATGTCGTAATACTTATATTCGGCAAGGCGACCACCAAAGATAACATCCTTTTCCTGATCTGCCAGGTTCTTATATTGAGCGTATAGTTCGGAATTCTCCTTATCATTTACTGGATAATAAGGCTCCATGCCATCCTTCCATTCTGTAGAATATTCTTTGGAGATGACGGTCTTAGGACAATTGTAAACCTCTGCACCAAACATTTCGAAGTGCTTGTGTTCTATCACTCGGGTATATGGTACTTCTCGCTCAGTATAATTTACCACGGCATTTCCCTGATAATTAGGGCAGTCGATGATTTCCTGTTCGAAGCGTACGGTGCGATAGTTGAGTTTCCCGAACTGATAGTCGTAGAACTGGTCTATTTTTCCTGTGAAAACCAGTTTCTCGGCTATTTCCTGCCAGCAGTCTTTAATCAGTCCAGCTTTCTGGGAAGCCTCTTTGTTCTCTGCTAATTTTTGGATGTTGTCTGCAAAGAAATCCACGGAAGTCAAGGTGTCGATACCTTCGAGCAAGCCGTCAATCAGTTTGTTGTAGCCACCTACCGGGATGCCCTGATACTTGTCGTTGAAATAATTGTTGTCGAAGACGAGTCGTACTGGCAGGCGCTTGATGATGAAGGCAGGCAGGTCGGTACACTTACGCCCCCATTGCTTCTCGGTATAACCTTTGATGAGTCGCTCGTAGATATCTTTACCGATGAGTACCTGTGCCTGTTCCTCCAGATTGCGCGGCTCGCTTACGCCGTCAGCCTTCATTTTGGCTACAGCTTCCGCCTTCTGTTCATCTATTTTGGCTTGTGCTTCTTCAGGAGTGGTAACGCCCCACATCTGATAGAAGGTATTCATATTGAAAGGCAGGTTGTATAGCTTGCCTTTATAATTGGCCACAGGCGAGTTGGTGTAGCGGTTGAACTCAACGATAGAGTTGACGAAGTTCCACACCTCTTTGTTGGAGGTATGGAAGATGTGGGCACCATACTTATGCACATTGATGCCCTCAATATTCTCGCAATAGATATTTCCGCCCAGATGTGGTCGCTTATCTATCACCAGACAAGTTTTTCCTTGTTTATGGGCAAGGTGGGCGAATGTGGCTCCGAAGAGTCCGGAGCCAACTATAAGATAATCATATTTCTTCATACTTGCTAATTGATATGTTTATAAATATTAGCCAACTCCAACGCAGATTTTTTCCATGAAAAATGTTTTAGTCTTTCATTCTGCTTTTCTATGAGTTTCTTTTTCTCTATCCCGTCTAGATAGTAGAAAGTTTCAAACTGTTCTTCGAAATCAGTTCTCTTTTCATCCATGTGGAAGTAAACTGCTGCGTCTTCTGCGATTTCCGGAAAACAACTGGCATGATTGAGTAAAACAGGGCATTCTGCTTTGTAAGCCTCAAGAATCGGGAGCCCGAATCCTTCGTATGATGATGGGTAAACGAATGCCAGGGCATAGTGGTATAAGTCTAGCATTTCTTGATCTGTTTTGATAAACTCATGTATGAATCTATCTTCCATTTCCCATGATTTAAACATACTTTTTTCTGTCTCATTGAAAGGCTTTCCTGTGCATACTACCTTCAGTTCCTTGTGTCTTTTTAAAATAGGTACACATTGCTTGGCAAAGAAATCAAAGTTTTTATAAAAGTGACGTTCGCCAACGAAAAGTATATATTCAAATGGATGTCTGTTGTTTTCGTTTGGCGTATAAGGAGTTTCGTCTGCTCCATGATAAACTACACTCACCTGCTCTTCCTTGATATTCATGATACGGCATAAATCCCTTTTTGTCTGTTGGCTGACTGCAATGATGTGATTTGCTTTTGGTATGACAAGATGTTTTTGCAGAATCTGATAGTCATTATGGTCATAATACTGATTGTACTGTTCGGGTATCATATCATGTACCGTGACAACGTAAGGCTTACTGCCTATGTACTTGAGGAAGTAAGGGTCAAAGAAAGTTGGATGAAACAAATCGAAATCCTTAGACTTGATGTCGCAGACAGACTTGTATCTATTGATTCTTGGAGTACGATCTAATCGTGAATATTCTCCGAATTTTGCATTATAATAGAACTTATATAGCATTTTCTTTATTGCAGAATCTTTCTTCCAGAGGAAGTTATGATATAATTCTCCATCTGGTTTACTTCCTAATGTTTGGAGGTAAACATTGGCAGATTCCATGATACTGAGGCTTGCTTCAATGTCTTGAGGCAAGTGGGAATATAATTCGGCAAAACAACGTGATACGCCTCCATGCGTTTGCATATCGAAGGCTTGACTGTCATATAATACTTTCATCTTACTTTGATTTAATAGCCAAATCTTTCCATAAAAATTTAAAGCCTGTACGTAGGATTTTCCAGTCGCGTGATACCGGTTTCATCTTCAGAGCTTTTTTCAGTTTGAATGCAAAATCATCATTGATGCGTTCTTTCTTTTCTTCTGCAGTCTCTTTTATGTGAGGCAACTTGCTGGTGCTTCCAAATAACTCGGAGAACACCTCTTTTCTTTCCTTTTTCAATAAGTCACCATTTGTAAAAGAGATGCCATCAGTATAATATACAGCAACAATAGTGTTAATAGCTTGGTATGAACATTTTTTAAAATACCAGTTTTCTAAGAAGTGTGCCCAATCTGCTACGATTTTCAGATTTTCATTGTAGGGATGCTCCTTAAGTAACTGAGTCCTTGTAAATGTAGATTGATGCTGCAGAACTTTATCTCTGATAAATCGGAACGACATGTTCTGTGGTGGAAGGCAGAGTGAAGCCAGTTTGCAGTCTATGATAATGGTTTCTCCCACGTAGTAGTCTGAGCCATTGAGCATCTTGGCAGCATTCTCCAAAGATTGTGAAGAAAAGAAATGATCGCCCGAATTCATGAAGATACAATATTCGCCTTGTGCCATTCTTATGGCTTTATTCATGGCATTATATACCCCATGATCTTTTTCACTAACCCATTGATTGATATATTCTCGCTTAGATTCTATATATTCCTTGCTGCCATCTGATGACCCACCGTCAACGATGATGTATTCAAAATCGCTGAATGATTGCGAAAGCACTGAAGAGATTGTTCTTTTCAATCCCTTCAGATTATTATAGTTGACTGTTATGACTGAGACTTTCTTTTTCATTATTCGTATAAATCTAAATTAGAATGTTTGTAGAACATCAGCTTGTCCATCATTCGTTGATACAATATGAATTTATTAGGGTGTTTTAACAAGAGATAAAGCAAAACGCGTTCCTTGAAACTCTTTTTCTCTATACCGATTAGAGAAAAGGCCTTGAGATCCTTGGATATTTTGTTTACCATGACCCTAATCTCTTTTTGCTTCGATAGAGAAGTTTGGTTTCTTGATACGTATTTAGCCGCTTTGATACCTCGCTTTACTACCATTCTTTTGGCAATCTTGCGTAAAGGAGAGCGCTTGTAATAATTATATCTTGATATTTCTGCCTGAAAGAATTCATAATATCTGTTGAGAGATAAATCGTGGACGATGCTGCTTTTTCGAAGCCGGTAATGATACAGCGGCTGGTAAGTATAGACCACCTGTTTGGCATTTTCGAACCAATGTGGCAGGATGCTATAATCTTCGTAATTCTTTGAAGTAGGCATCGGCTCGTTAAGCAGTTCTCGTTTGAAGAGCATTTGCCAGATATAGCTCTTGATTTTATCCTTAATGACAAGCTCCTGTATTTCTTGGTTCTTTAAGATATATCTCTTGTCTGAAACATTTTTGCAGAGAGTCTTGTTCTTACTTTCGTCGTAATGATTACAGATAGCAATGTCTGAATTGGTAGTCTTTAAGTCATCCATCAAGACTTCATACATAGATTCTTCAATCCAGTCATCGCTGTCAACAAAGCCAATATAGACTCCCTGGCAGATTTCAAGAGCTTGGTTTCTGCAATCTGCCTGGCCGGAATTAACTTTGTGGATGACTTTGATTCTAGCATCCTTTTGAGCCCATTCTTCACATATTTCAGCCGAGCCGTCTGTTGAGCCGTCATCTATAAGAATCAGTTCCCAGTTCTTGAATGATTGCTTTAGAATAGACTCTATGCATTGAGGTAAATATTGTGCTGTATTGTAAACGGGAACAATAATGCTTAATTCACAATTCATAATGCTTGAATATTTTTATAATCGTATTTTTGAACTTTTAAGTGCATTGCATATAATATACTATCGATAAGTGTCTTGAACTTCCACGACCATGGCGTCTGAGGTCGGATACCCTTCCATCTTGTCATGTCCTGGTATTTGAAGAATAGCTTCTGATACGGACTTTGGCATATATGGAGCCATGGTTTTCTGTGGCCTGTGAAATGTATGATGACAGGATGTTTTAATTCCTCTATCAGTTTCGGTATGGCTTGCTGGCGAAGATGTCTTCTTTTTCTTAGAAAGCCGTCTTGTATGTTCCATCTGAAGGGAATTAGGAGTTTTCTGTCATGCAGAAGTCCGTTGAGTATGTCCTGATCGTTGAAGATTAACTTTTCTGCATATTTTTCTGCAAATTCCAAACTGGCTTTACTCAGATGGGCATTTCTCCAGTAATCCAAATTGATGATGAGTACTCCCGAGTTGAAATAGGTATCTTCCTGAGGGTATTCGAGGCGGGTGTAGTTGTTTGCTTTTCCGCTCCACATGTCTTCTACTGCAGCTACGGCGTATGATGTAACATCTGTCTCCCACAAATCTTTTATAGAATCGTTTATGATGAGATCGCAGTCCAGATATAGTACCTTATGTATCTCTGCAGGAAGAATATCTGCCACGAAAAGACGCAGGTAGGCTGCAAGCGATATGTGGGCGCTTTTGAACGATGAAAGATTCATATTTAAATTGTAAGCATAGAAATGTATTTGCTGATTGTATTTTCCTACTTCTTCAGTAAGCATACTTTTAGCCTCATTGCTGAGTTTCTCAGCAATGATATGGAATGTTATCTGTTCATTTCTGTTATTGTACATGACAGAAACTAAAGTAGTACAACATTGCATGATGTAATTATCATCTATGTTACAAGCTATATGAATCATATCTTTTTTTTAGAAGAAATGTACTGAGTGTACAAAACTTGCTTATGGAGTTAATTTTTTATATATTTTTAAAATTACCGCACTTCTTGAATATAAGTCTATTCTACGATATTATAATAAGCCAAAGAATCTCGAAGGAAGCCGCCTTTATTTAGTTTCTGTGCCAAATTTACCGCTTGCTTTTTCATCTCCTTTTTCTGTTCTGGGGTAAGATTGGCAAGTTTGTCATCCAGCTCTTTTAGCGAATTGATGGCAATACCTGCTCCTGCTTCTTCGATGATAGGCGCTACGGCTGCCTTTTTCCAGATGATGAGCGGCAAACCGGCACGGAGGTAGAAGGAAACCTTATGTGGAGAATTCCATTTCAAATATTGACCGTATTCGCCCGAACAGGTATCGAGTGAATCGCCATCCCATACCAACCCGAAATCGGCATCAATGCTCTTGATGAAATCTTCTGAAGGCACAAATCCCTGATAGGTGATGAGCGGATTCTCTTTCAAGCCATGTAGTCCTTCCTTGTTTCCGCAAACCAGCAGTTGCCAGTTGGTCAGCGTCTTGGAAAGTTCTACCAGAAATGAATTCTTCTTCATGCTTAGAGCACCGGCATAGACTACTTTTGGCTGCTTCCTATCTGATGCTTTTTCCTGACATGGTGAAGCTGAGTGATAGTCGAATAAGCCGAGTGCACCCACTGGTTTCTGCATTCCGTGCTCCTTGAGCCATTTCTTCATATTCTCGTTGGAGGCGATGATATAGTCGCTATGGGAGAGACGGCTGATTTCTTTCTCTACGGTCAGCTTCTTTCTGCGGAAAGAACCTAAATCGTGAATGAGGGAAACGGTCTTGGCTCCTTTCATTCTTGCTATTTTGCATAAGAAAGAAAAGTACTTTTTGACCGGATATTGCAAGAAAAGAGTGTCGCCTTTTTGAAGCAATAGGCAGGCACGGAGAATTCCTGCAAGATCAAGGAAAAATGCGATGATCTTGCTGTTTCTTACCGTTCGATGCAGACCCAGGTTGACGGCTCCCATTTCATCGAGTGTATCCTCGTTGTCCGTCTTAGCCTTGTTGCCAGCTGATGTAAGATTATAGTAGTTGCGACTTATGTAGCAAAGTCTGTTTTGTTTGTTCATGCTCTTAATGTCTTGATTTTCTGCAAAAGTACGATTTCTTTTTTATCTATGCAATTATTTGTGTCGATATATTTCATTTTACCAAAAAAAAGTAGTAAGTTTGCATTCTAATATTTAATTTTGATAAAAATATGGTTCAGAATATAACAATAGGAGTGATTATTTCTACCTATAATAATCCTGCATGGCTGGAGAAAACGCTCTGGGGATATTTATGCCAGGACAGGATGGCTGACGAGATTATCATCGCCGATGATGGTTCTGGAGAAGAAACCCGTATGTTGATCGAGCGATATAAGAAACTGTTGCCTATCAAGCATGTCTGGCATGAAGATGACGGATTCCGGAAAACAGTTATTCTCAACAAGGCTATTGTGGCAGCTACTGCCGATTATCTTGTTTTTACCGATCAGGACTGTGTGCCAAGACATGATTTCCTGGCTGTTCATAATCTTATGGCTAAGAAAGGTTTCTTTCTGAGTGGCGGTTATTTCAAACTTCCGTTGTCAATCAGCAAGGCTTTGCAGGAGGAGGATGTCAGAGATAGACAGGCTTTTTCGTTAGCATGGCTCAGAAAACAGGGCTTGCCGTTCAATTTTAAATGCACAAAATTAGTGCAAAAGAAATGGTTTACCCAGTTGATGAATAAGATTACTCCAACCAAAGCTACATGGAACGGTATGAATAGTAGTGGATGGCGTGAAGATATTCTGGCGGTGAATGGTTTTGATGAACGTATGCAGTATGGCGGTGAAGACCGTGAGATGGGAGAACGTCTTTTTCACAAGGGTATCAGATCCAGACAAATTCGTTATTCTGCCATTGTGCTGCATTTAGATCATGGTCGTCCTTATGTTAATGAAGAGGCTTGGAAAAACAATAATGCTATCCGCAAAGTAACCAAGGAAGAACGCTTGCAATGGACTTCTTGGGGAATTATTAAAAAATAGTTTATGGATTGATAGCAATAACCGGTTATAATTGGCAATAATCGGTTATTGCTAAAAAATCAGTAGTACGATGGATTATCATATTAAAACTCCATAGTGAATGGAATCTCATGTTTCTTGAGATAGTGTGTCCAGAATTTCTTTCTTTTATTTAAAATATATTTTACAGCTTTTCCTGTATCATAATATTTCAACTGGGCATATTCTTCTGCGAGGATTTCTGTAAAATGCTTTGGACCCCAGAAGCGCTTCATGTTGTCTAATCCCTTGAGGGTTGATATTTTCCCGAAATACATGCGGTTGATATCCACTATCATAAAATGAAAACCTTCATGATCACTTTTCCAGAGGATATTTCCTGGTGTAAAGTCTTTATGCATGATTCCTGCAAGATGCATTTTGGCTGCATAATGCGCAAGTGATTTCGCAAGTTGTTCATATTCCCCAGCTTTTGCATCCTTTACGTCGTATAAAGTATGAGGAAAATCGCATTGCTGCGTAATGAGGTATGAATATCCCAGTAAGTTCAGACTATTTCTTTCTTCTATTAAAGCTACGGCTTCTGGGGTTTGAATTCCTTTCTGGTTTAGAAGGAAAGAATAGTCATAGGCTCGTTGACCTTTTGGCACTCTGATATTCCAGGAATAGATGAGGCGGTTAAGGCTTCTCGGTTGATGAAATCTCTTGATATTGATGATGGTTCCGTCTGGTGCAGTTAGTACCTTGATAATATTTCTGAGATGGTAAATCTCACGTCCCTTCTCTTCGAAAACATCAGGAATGCTCTCGATGAAACTTCTCAGGTATTCATATTTCGGATTTATCTTAATCTTTCTCATTTCTTAGAATCGTTTTTGGAAATCGTTTCTTGTAATCCATTCTATTCTTTAGGTACAACTTTCCCCTTTACCACCTCGTATCGCTTGTCAAACTCCTCCCTGGTTCGCTTCCATCTGTTATGTGTCCATAAATAATAAGGTGGATTCTGGCGGATGGTTTCTTCCAGCATCTGGAAGAAGCGACGGGTAATCTCGTGCTCCGGCAGGGAGTTCGGATTGCGGGTGATGAGTTTGTAGGTTGCTGTATAGTAGCCTCGCTTAGGACAGGACATCTCTACATAGAATACGGCATCGTTCATCTTTCTCATGATTCTTTCGCCTCCTGTAAACACAGGAGTTTCGGGATGGTTGAGGAAAGGAAGCCACAGGTGGATGTTCTCCCATTTAGGCCCCTGGTCGCTGATGTAGCCGAAGATGCTGCGGATATCCCTGCGCTTGTAATCTACCAGATAGCGGAGGATATCTTTCTTAGGAACTGGCACTCCGTTTTCTTCGTGAGAACGGATGCGCTTGAAGAGTTCATCGAAGGCCTTGTTGTACAGAGGATGATAGATGAGCCCCATCATGCGGGTCTTGGGCAGTTCGATACCCACGCACGAGAGCCACTCCCAGTTGCAGTAATGTCCGAGGATGGCTGCTACATCCTGACCCTCCTGAAAGCATTTTTCCACTTCCTCGCTATTGTAAACATGGAAGCGGCGGCGGAGTTCCTTGTCGCTGATACTCAGTAACTTGACTGCTTCAAAGAAATAATCGCAGAACCAGCGATAGAATTTCTTTTCTATAGCTGCGATTTCTTCGGCAGACTTCTCCGGAAAGGAGGTGGTGAGATTCTTACGCACAATGCCCCGGCGGTACTTGATGACGTGGAACATCATGAAGTACTCGAAATCGGAGATGCAATAGAGCAGTCTGAATGGCAGCAGCGATATCGCATAAAACAGCGCATAAACAATCTTTGTCATAAGTCCTATGATTTACACCTTAATTATATATATATATAAGCAAGAATGCAACTTAACATTTAACATTCAACACTTAACATTGTTATTATACCTGCTGCATATCGTGCAATTTCTTATAATATCCGTCTTTGCCTATCAGTTCATCGTGAGTACCACGCTCCACGATTCTTCCCTCATGCATCACGCAGATTTCGTCTGCATGCTTGATAGTGCTCAGGCGGTGAGCCACGGCTACGGTAGTACGGGTCTTCATCAGTTTCTCCAAAGCATCCTGCACCAGGCGCTCGCTCTCTGTATCAAGAGCAGAAGTAGCCTCGTCGAGAATGAGGATAGGAGGATTCTTGAGGATGGCACGGGCGATGCTTACACGCTGGCGCTGACCACCGGAAAGTCTGCCTCCACGGTCGCCGATTCCTGTATCAAATCCATGTTCCGACTTCATGATAAAGTCGTAGGCATTGGCTATCTTTGCAGCATTGGCGATTTCCTCGTCGGTAGCATCGGTTTTGCCGAAACGGATGTTGTCCTTGAAGCTTGCATTGAAGAGGATAGCCTCCTGGTTCACATTGCCTATCAGCTGGCGGAGATCATTTACGGCCAGGTCTTTCACGTTGATGCCATCGATGAGCACCTCGCCTTCCTGCACGTCATAGTAACGTGGAATCAGATCCACCATCGTACTCTTACCGCTACCACTCTGACCTACGAGTGCCACGGTCTTGCCCTTCGGAATCACGAGGTTGATGTCTTTCAGCACGTATATCAGTTCGTCGCTCTTATTGTCTGTATAGGCGAATGATACGTGGCGGAACTCTATCTGATGTTCGAAGGAAGCGATATGCTCCGGGTTCTCCTTGTCCTTGATTTCCACTTCTGCCTGGAGAATCTTGTCGATACGCTCCATGCTGGCAAGTCCCTTGGGGATATTATAGCTTGCCTTGGAGAATTCCTTCAGCGGATTGATGATGCTGTAGAGCATCACCAGGTAGAAGATGATGGTAGGACCATCGATACGACCGTAATCCAATACCAGAATGCCACCAAACCACAATACGACTACGATGAGGATGGTGCCTAAGAACTCACTCATAGGATGAGCCATCTGCTGGCGGATGTTCACGCGCATGATGTTGTCGCGATATTCGCTGTTTACCTTGTCAAAGCGCCAGTTCATCTTGCTTTCTGCACAGAAAGCCTTGATGATGCGAAGCCCGCCCAATGTTTCTTCTACCATGCTCATGGTGTCGCTCCAGAGCGACTGTGCCTCTGTGCTCTGTGCCTTCAGTTTCTTGCCCACCATGCCCATGAACCAGCCGAAAGGTGGAACAAAAAGAATGGTGAAGAGGGTGAGCTGCCAACTGATGCAGATGAGGGTGATGAAGTAGAAGAGTATCAGAATCGGATTCTTGAAAAGCATGTCGAGAGATGACATGATACTGCTTTCTACTTCCTGCACGTCGCCGCTCATACGGGCAATGATGTCACCCTTGCGCTCCTCGCTGAAGAAACTCAGAGAGAGAGAATTAATCTTCTGGTAGAGCTGGTTGCGGATGTCACGCACGATACCAGTACGGATAGGTATGATGGTGGCGGAAGAAAGAAAATAAGCTCCCGTCTTCAGAAATGTCATGAATGCCAGGAATAGACCGATCACCAGAAGGGCGGTCGAAGCACTGTATTCCACGATAAATTCCTGGATGTAATAGTACAAGTTGTTGGTAGCCACTTCCTTGAGGGTTCCCCAGTCTCCGTTCCAGGTCATATAGTCGTTGGCACGGATGCCGCCATCTACCTGAAACAGGATTTGCAGGATTGGTATCAAGGCTGCGAATGAAAAGATATTCAATACCGCCGATAGGATATTGAATAATATGGATAGTCCCAGATATCTTTTGTATGGAGGGACAAATCGTTTTAAAACTTGCAAGAATTCCTTCATAGGCTGCAAATATAGTGCTTTTGGAGAAAACTACAAAATGATTTTGTGTTTTTTCGCTAAAAGTATGAAGAAAAAGGCTACTTTTACCTGTTTTGGGTAGGTAAAAGTGCCATTTTCTGTTTATTTTGAGTTATTCTTTCACTTCTTCGCCGAAGAGGGTAGCAGAGGTGGAACCGGTGATGCGAACCTTTACGAATTCGCCGATATGGTGGTTGCCCTTATCGATGACTACCGCCTTGTTCTGCTCTGTGCGACCCATCATCTGCTCACGGCTACGCTTGCTGAAGTTCTCGATGAGGATGGTGAATTCCTTACCCTCATCTTTCTTGTTCTGCTCTGCGCTCACCTCTGTCTGGAGTTTGATCAGTTCGTTGAGGCGGGCTATCTTGGTTTCTTCCGAAACATTGTCTGGCAGGTGCTTGGCGGCGTAGGTGCCCGGGCGCTCTGAATACTTGAACATGAAGGCGCTGTCGAAGCCAACTTCTTTCACCAGCGAGAGGGTCTGCTGATGGTCTTCCTCTGTTTCGTCGTGATAACCCACGAAGATGTCGGTAGTGATGCCGCAGCCTGGGATGATGCGCTTGATGTCAGCGATGCGCTGCAGATATTCCTCGCGGGTGTATTTGCGGTTCATCAGCTTCAGTATCTTGTTGCTTCCGCTCTGTGCAGGGAAGTGGATATGCTTGCAGAGGTTTGGCTCTTCGGCGATGGCATGGAGGATGTCTTCGGTCATATCCTCTGGGTTAGAGGTGGTGAAGCGCACGCGCATATCTGGTACAGCCTGGGCTACCATGTGGAGGAGTTCCGCAAAGGAAAGACTGCCTTCCTCGCGCTTTCCTGATGGCGAGAGACCGTAACTGTTCACGTTCTGACCAAGCAGGGTAACCTCCTTGAAACCACGCTGCTGCAAATCGCGAACCTCTCGAAGGATGCTCTCAGCATCACGGCTGCGCTCACGTCCGCGAGTATAAGGTACGATGCAGTAGTGGCAGAAATTGTTGCAGCCACGCATGATGCTTACGAAACCGCTCACTCTGTTGCCACCGATGCGCTGAGGCACGATGTTACGGTAAGTCTCGGTCTTGGAAAGTTCGATGTTGATGGCATTGGTGCCCATTTCGCATTGTGCGATCATATCTGGCAGGTTGAGATAGCTGTCAGGACCGCAAACCAGGTTGGCATAGTGGTTCTGGATGAGGTCATCCTTCACTCGCTCAGCCATACAGCCCAACACACCGAGGATTACCTTTCTGCCCTTTTTCTGCTCAGCATGAAGGGTGTCGAGGCGATGATAAATCTTGTTTTCCGCATTCTCTCGGATACTGCATGTGTTAAGAAAAATAGCATCAGCATCTTCTTCTTTCTCACAGATTTCATAACCAGCCATCTGCATCACAGAGGCTACAACTTCGCTGTCAGCCACGTTCATCTGGCAGCCGTAAGTTTCAATAAATAGTTTCTTCATTGTTCTAGATGAATTCTACTTTATTATATAATGTTATTGGATAATATACTTGATAATCACCATCTTTCTTGATGGTCATGTCTTTTTGTACTATTGTGAATTTTTATCTTATTCCAACTTTCTCTGTCATTCCCTTGGAAAGATACATCAGCAGGAAGTAGATGACGACGGCAGAAACAAAACCTGCCAGGGCATCGATGAGATAATGTGCCTGGATGTAAACGGTAGCCATGCAGAGGAACACATAGAATGGCAGGAGGATATATACCAACTTGCGATTTCCTGTATGCCATGCCATCAGCATGCAGATGGTACTGATTCCGACGTGCGAACTTGGGAAAGCTGCCGTTGGTCGTTCGCCTGCAGCCTTGGCATCCTCTACCAGATGATAGAATATACCGTCGGTGTAGCCTGGAGACGGTAGACAGTTGGTATGGGTGTTGAAATAATCGCCCATGGCTGGGAATATTCCCTTGGTGATTTCGCGTACGCCTACAGCATCAAAATAGAAGGTAGGACCGGCTACCGGCACGTAGATGAATATCACATAATAGATGAAGAATGAGGCGAGCATTACGAAGGAAATGCGCTCAAACTCCCTGTATCTGCAGAAGAAATAGAAGAATACGACGGCTGCTATCATCGGATAATACATGAAATAGCCCATATCCATCAGTTCGCTTACCACAGCCCAAGGTAGGGCTTTGGAGAAAAGGAGTGAAGGCTGGCAACCGAAAAGCTGCTGTTCCCATCCTGCGAACACGTGGTCGAGGTTGGGGAACATGCGGTTGATCTCGTAAGTATCCGGATACCACCATGCCAGCAGCGCCATCTGAGCCGCCACTCTCACAAGTTTAGTAGCCCTGCAAGGCACCATGCGATATACACCCCATAGCGCTCCCGTCATCACAAGCACTCTGATGCGACCCCAGATCATGGATTCGGGATTCATGAGTTTGGTGTAAGTGAAGAGCATGGTTGCTACTGTCAGAATCATATAGGCGAGCATTACCCATTCCAGCGCCAACAGCCCTTTTTTCGGGTTCTTCTCTATCTTAAAATAATCTTTTATCACGTTTTTTCTTTGAACTTTATGAATATCTATTTCTTTATCTTGTCGGGTTTTCTGCCAAATCCTTTAGGCCTTCCTGTCAAATAATCCTTCTTTTTCGGATCCTTGATCAGAAATCAGAGCCAATGGTTTTCCTTGTACCATTTGATGGCGAGTTTTACGCCACGCTCCAGAGGATAATGTGGATGATAGCCCAACTCGTCCATGGCTGGTTCAATATCACATCGCCAGTTGCGCTGTTTCAGGATGTTGTATTTGTCATTGTTGAGCGCTGACATCTTTCCGGTTATTCTGCCGATGTATTCGCCGAAGAATGTTACGATGCGCAAAACCCAGATAGGAGCTTTGATACGCAGCATCCAAGGATTGTCAAGTTCCTTTCTGATCAGGTCGCTGAATGCAGTAGATTGATAAACACCTCCGTCGCTGAGGAAGTATTTTCTGCCGTTCATACCATGATCGAGAGCGAGGAAGACGGCCTGCACCACGTCCTGTACATATACGAAGGTGATGTCCTGGCGCTTGTATCCCACGGCAAAGTCCACATGCTGCTTGATGCTTTTTGCCATCAGGAAATAGTCCTTCTCTCTTGGACCATATACGCCGGTAGGTCGCAGGATGATATAAGGGAACTGGATGCCGAGGCTATCCAGATATTTCTCTGCTTCCCATTTGCTCTTGCCGTAAGCCGTGTTAGGGTGGGGCGTATCATGTTCCGTGATTTCCTGATAAGGCTGTTCTTCTCTGATGGCACCGAAGATGCTGAGCGAGCTGACGAATACAAACCGCTTGATAGGCATCTTGAGGGCGATAAGCGCACCTACGAGATTTTTGGTACCCTCGGTGTTCACACGATAGAAATCTTCTGCATGCAGACACTTGGTAGCGCCTGCCGCATGAACCACATAGGCGAACTCCTGTCCGTCTAACTGGCTGATAAGTTCTTCCTTAGAAGAAAGATTGAGGTTGATGAAATGGATGCGCTCGTCTTGCAGGTATTTTCTGGAACTTGAAGGGCGTACTGCTGCCCATGTTTCCATGCCTTGTCGGAGAGCTTCCTCCACAATGTAGCTCCCGATAAAACCCGAAGCACCTGTTACTAAAATCTTCATTAATGATTATAAAATTGCAATTTCGCCTGCAAAAATACAACAAAAAATTGAGTTATCCTCTATGTTGCACCAAATTTCTTTCTTTCTCTTTGTTAAATCACTTTTTTATGCTAACTTTGCAGTTATGAATCAAGTGTCAGGTTTTATTTTCCCTCTTGTTGGCGAAGTTACGGAATCTTATACAGAAATCTCCGAACTCTCGTCTAGCGGTTTTAATATCCTGTTCCGTGCCAAGCGCAATGGACAGTGGTGGATATTGAAAGCGTTAGCCCCCGATGTACGTTTTGATTCAACCTATTTGCAACTTCAGCAGAAAGAATATGATATTCTGGCTCGCCTGGATCATCCGGGCATCGTAAAGGTAGAAGGTTTGGAAGAAGTTGAGGGGTATGGCAGATGTATCGTGATGGAATGGGTGGACGGAGTGACGCTTGATGAATGGCTCACCCAGAAGCATTCCTGCGCAGAGCGGAGCCAGATAGTTCGGCAGCTCTTGCAGGTGATGGAATATGTGCATGACCAGCAGATAGTGCATCGCGACTTAAAACCAGCCAATATTATGGTAGCCCGAAATGGGGGAACCATCAAGCTGATAGATTTCGGCTTGTCAGATGCCGACAGTTATGCTATCCTGAAGAGTCCTGCAGGTACAGATGGCTACGTTTCTCCTGAGCAGCAGAAGGATAGTATGCCTGATGTGCGCAATGATATCTATAGCTTAGGTGTCATTCTGAAAGAGATGCATCTCGGTCTCTCTTACCGTTGGGTGATTAAGCGATGTCTCTGTCCTATGGAGCAGCGCTATCCTAATGTTCATTCTTTGCGCATGCATATCTGGTCGTTCCAGCATCGCCTGGTAACCATGGTTTGGATTACCTTTTTCCTGGTGCTGGTGGCTTCCGGTGTTGCAATATATAATAAGGTGACGAAACCTGCTGAGCTATACGATGTGGTTGCTCATTTTACGGTTGGCAATCTGGAGTATAAATCGTGGGGCGGAGGTCTGGTGACCGTTTGTGCTGCCAATGAGAAAGATTCGGTTATAGAGATACCGCTATCGGTAAATTATCAGGGCATGAGTTATCGGGTGGATGAAATAGAAGACAGCGCTTTTGCCGCACTTCCTCAGCTTCGGCGGATTATGTTTCCAGATAATCCAGACCTTCATGTGATGAAGCATATCTTTGATGACAGTCCGCAGCTTGAAAGCATCTCTTTTCGTTGCAAGACGCCACCTGTACTAGGCAATGATATCTGGAAGGTGAAGATGCCCGATGTCTTCAATCTCGCTTGTTTTGAGCATGTTGTTCTCTATGTGCCTAAAGGTAGTGCTGCGGCTTACCGGCGGTCGGTCTGGGGATGTTTCAGAAATATTGAGGAATATAAATAACGGTATTTTTATGAAAAGTTTTACTTTAATAAGAAACTCTCACGCCTTTTTCTTTATATCATAGGAAAAGGCGTGAGTGTAATAAAGTTATTGAAGTTTCAATTTTCTAGAACCATCCCAGCTTAACTTACGGATAGATTCAGAGGAAAGCTTAAAGGTTTTATAATCCTCTGATATTGTACCTTTCAGAGTGAACTCTTTGGTATAAATGGTTACATCATAGCCATTAGATTCCCATTCTCCACTCCAAGAGCCCTCATCTTGAATAACTTCCTTGATGCTAACTTTTCCATTACTCTTAAATGTGATGCGTAAAGATACTGTGTAAGTGCTCTTGTTTAAGTCTCTTTCGTCATCATATACGATGTCGTCTTCCACCTGGCTGGTTACCTTGTATGTCATTTTCTCTCTTTGAGCAACTGTATCGCTAAAAATCTTGGTTGAATCAACCTGTGGCTCAACTTTTTCTGCGACAATTGTGTCCTTAGTTGCCGTACTGTCTGTATCGCCTGTAGTTTGGGCTTGTTTGTTGCCGCAAGAGGTTAATGATGCAATTAAGCAAAGTGCTAAGGTTGAAAAAAGTAAATGTCTCATGTGCTTATTTTTTTAGTTCTTTTATAATTTTTGCGGATGCTGTGCAGTCTTTAGCTCTAACTAAAGTGAGATCTTGCTCATAAGAATCAGGCATCATATCGAACTTTAGATTGCTGCAAAGTGGATATCCTGTTCTTATGGTATAGCCTATATTAGTAAGGAACTTCTTACCATTTTGTATCAAAATCAATTTTTCTCCTTCATGCAATCCGTCAAAACCGTCAATGCAGGCTTTCTTGACCCCAGGCTTCTGCAAAGCCTCACTTACTTTCATACCGACAACAAGATTATTTGCTTTAGCTATACTGTCAGCTTTAGCGATGCTATCAGCACGAGCGATACTATCAACTCTTGCAATACTGTCAGCCTTAGCTTGAGCTATAGCGACAGAATCCATTCCATTTTCTTCTTTGTTGCTCTTGTTGTTAGAGCAACTTGTGATACTTGCTATGACACTTGCAAGCATTATCATAAATACATATTTCTTTTTCATGTTTCGTTAGTTTCCCTTCGCTTTTGTTGGAAACGAAGGGAAGGATTTTGTGATTATATAAATTAGAAGTTGAATCTTAAACCGGCATAGATGTTCAAGCCATCACGCTTGTAACCTGTAGGCTCAAAGAAGAATTTCTCTGGGTCATTGTGTACACGCTTCTCTGTATCCTTGGCAACCTTGAACTTTACATTGAAGATATACTCTGCACCCACTACCAACTGTACTGGATAACAAATGTTCAGGTTTACCCTTGCACCCAGAGGGAAACGGACAGAGTTGGAGGTCGCACCACTTGCATATGATGCACCATCTGTACCATCATAGGGAGATGACTCCTTCTTGGTAAAGAACATACCTTCCCATTGAGCCTGGACATACGGTTGTATCTCTATACAGTGGGCAAACTCATAGCCAATGCCATAGCCAAGACCAAAGTTTGCAATGATTGGACTATAGACCAGTGATCCATTGTTGGTGGCATAGAGGCGCTTCTCAGATTTCTCATAACCACCCACGCCCATCATCAGCATGAAATATTGTGAGATGCCTATCGGACTTAACTTCAAACGATGATCAAAGGTGAAGTTGAGGTTATAGGAGTGGTCCATATAGTTGCCAGATATGGTCCAGCTGGAGTTTCTGCTTGGCTGGTAAACAGCAACGTCACCTTTCTTATAAGAAGCTTGGCCTCCTGCAAATGTGTAAAGGTTTGCAACACTATCTTTGACGTTGCAGGCTCTTGTTGTGGAGACTCTTGATGAATACATCTTGCCGTTCTTTTCTTTAGCGCGGTAGATAACAACTTTATCTCGGTTCTTAATACCAACTTCGCTACCTATATTCATCTTGAAAGGGTGGCGGCCCAAAACTTGTCCACGAATGGCAAAAGCAGGAACTTCATATGCAATTTTTCTCTTGGTCTTTCCTTTCAGGCTTTGTACTGCAGGAGAGTTTGTAGAATTAGTGGTGTCCCAAATGTTGTAACTATTTTTGGCCTCTCCAGAGGCAACGAGTGTTATCTTAACTTTAATCATGTTGTATTTTTCCATATCGTTCCAAGAGTTGAATACCTGATTAAGCACATCTTTGTCGATATTCACCTTGTAAATACTCCAGCGAGCTTTGTCGCCTTTACCGATTCGTTGCTTGATACTTTGATTGATGAAGATATACTGATTTTCAAGGATAGGCAGATAGTCTTCCTTCAATATATTATCCTTACCAATGACACCGATAGAGGCGCGTTCATCGTCTGCCTTGAGTACATTTTGGAGAGCGAGTTCCTTTAATCTTTCTTCTGAAAGCGAATTTCCATCGTAGCAGAATAGCTCATCCAGAATCTTTTTTCCAAAATTGAGCTTGTTCCAATATTCACATTTATCTTTTGGAGAAGAATATGAATCTGTCGGTATTTGAACATTCAGTGGATAGAACTTATCTGCATATTTCAGAAAGTTGTAATCACCAGTGATTCCTACGATGTTACTCTTTGAGTCATAGAATACTTTCTTCTTGGCTGAGAGTGGAGCAGCAACCAAGCATAAGAGCAAGGTGGCTATAAGATATTTCATTTTATTATATTTCATTTTTTCTACTTATTATTTTGAGTAAACTGGACGGATGAGAGCACTATTATAATAAGGGTCTTTTTGCTCGATTTTCTTTTTCTCTACATTAAATTGATACACATCGTATTTGTAGTTACCCTCTGACTTATAGTTACTTCTTTCCGAAGTGTTATAAGCAGGATTTCGATTAGGAAGAATGATTTTCTTTCCTGATGGTCCCTTTATGAGCCAGTAATTGTCGTGTAATTCCCACTGGCACTTATCTACCAGTTCCTGCCATTCGGCTCTTGTAGGAATGCGCCAGCCATCGCCGATAAGATAAGTTGCAGCATCGTATCCTGTTTTTCCTGAAATATTCTGAGGTGAGTCATCGCCACTTTGGGCATGATTTGCCCAGCCGTCTAAATCTCCCCAGGCATAGGCACGACCAACATTGTCGATGAGCTCTTTGAAATCGCGAGCATTGCTGTTATACGTATTTATTGCCTTAGAATATGCGTTGTCTATCTTGTCTAGGTACTTTTCATATTCCTGATATTCTGCGGCAAGTATCTTCATGTCGGCATAGACAAGGTATTCATCATAGCTCATGACTGTAGGAAATTGTTGGTTGAATTCCTTTACACCTGGTCGTTCTACTTTGGTAATTTGTTTTGTCTCTTTTTCAAACAAATCCTTGGCACTGATATAATCTTCATTATTGCTCAATGGGTTATTGATATTGTTTGTTGCCCATTTCACTGACAGTCCTAAATCCACATATCCGTAGTAACCGCTTCTTCCACCACTGTATGATGTGTATCCTGAGTATCCGTCAGGTTTTAGATACTTGAAATTTGCATCGATGTCATTTTCATCAATTTCTGTTTTAGGCTCTGGCAATGCCTTGATAGCCTCTATGATTTCTTTGTCTCTAAGGTCTTCTCCCACATAGACTTCCATGTCGTCGTCTTTGCAAGAAGACAATGCTAAAATTCCTCCGAAAACGAGGAATGCAAATGCGATGTTCTTTTTCATTATCATGAGTTTTATTTAATTCCTTGATTTAATAATCATTATAAGCTTATGTTTTTACCACCAGTAGTAGTGATATACTACTCTTGGACGGCTGGCAACGTAAGCTTTTGCTACAGATGCTGCAGCACGAATTCCTGCTAATCTAACCTCTTTTTCGTTTTGTTCTTTTTGAGCTTCCAGTTTGAATTCTCTGTCACTTACTGCCTTAATCCTTGCAGCCATTTCTACTTGCAGTTGTTTCGCCTCTGCTTGTATCTTAGCAGACGGAGACTCTAAGTTTTCTAACAGTTTGTTAGCCTGTGTTGCTCCTTCTTCTGTAGGATTTGCACTCCATGCAGAGCGAGCCTGACGTATTACGTCCAGATTCTTATGGTCGAGTGATGCGCTGCCATATTGGGCAATCAACGACTGTGCGGTCTGAAAATCCTTATTGTTCATAGGGATGGCAAAGAGCATATTGATGGCGTCCTCATATCTACCTGCTGCAGCAGTAGCTTTAGCAGTCTGAATGATATTGCCAGACATTTTATCATAATACTTTAAAATCATTTCTTTACCTTTGATGATGGCTCTTTGTAGTTCTTCTTGGTTCGGATTCACTTTTCTTACTGCGGCTGCTATAGCTTGATCCTCAGAACTGCCGATACCTTTCTCCTCGCAATTATAGCTTGAATAGAGTGTTCCGTCCAAACCGTCACCTACATAGATGCCGATACTTATTTCTACCGCATTTTTCTGAGGAAAAGTCTGTGTCTGGCTACTCTTGAGCTTTTGAATGTGAGCAGTGATGATGAAGCGATTGTCAAATCCTGCGCCCGACATACCATTGGCAGTAGCTATCTGCTGTAACTTACTGGTAAGCATGGATGTAGCCTTCTGCCCTAAAGCCTCTGTCTCGGGAATATGTGGGTTTAGGCAAATCAAACCGATGTCTTTTGTTGTTTGTGCATGGGCCAATGTTGAACTTATCAATGCAATGGCTATGCTGATAAATATTTGCTTGATTCTCATTTGTCGATACTTTTAGAATTGTTTTTGTGTGCTATTGTAAAGTCTTTAGTTGTGTTTATTTGCCACCTAAAACAACATAGACTTTTCCGATTCCTATTGGAGTCGTAGATACGGATATGCCAAACTGAGAGAGGAAGTTGCCGATTGGCTTGATGAAGGTATCCATATTGATGGCTCTTGGTTTTCCGCCAAACTTAGCTTTGGCAAATAGTGGGAAGCGTACCTGCTCGTAAGAGAGACGGGTGCGGGTTTTTCCATTTTGGGTGAAAGAACCATTCACGGTATGTTCATTCATCCAATAATCTATTGCTTCGTTAAGTTCGCCAGTATCTCCGTTGAGGCTTATCTCTGATTCGAAGTTAAGCGGACAATCGCTTGCTATCTTGAAGATAACTGAACCTTCTCGTCCATTGGTTGCTAAATCTTCGAAATGTCTTTGTATACTACCTGTAAAATTGTCGATAAATCCGAGGACAGATTCTTCCAATAAGGCAGAGATTGGGGCTCCAGAAGCTGAACTTCTTCCAGTCTCACCACCTATCTGTTTGTTTGTGGCTGCATCAATAGAGGTAACACGAAACTCTACCATGTTGCGTGGACCATAGGAAGTGCGAGTGAAAGCAATGTTCACCAGAATATCGGCCTGTGCGACTCGTGTCAACATGTCGAGTTCATCTTCCATAATCTCACCATTATCTTTTGATTTGAGTTCAGTATCCATTGCCTCTTCATTCTTCAATTCATCGAGTGCACTTTGAAGGTTCTTTAGGGGATAACCACGTTCTTGCATGATACCGCCCATTTTTGTGATGACATTGAGTACATCGTTATCGAGCAATGCTTTTTCATAGTCTGGGGAATTTGGATCATCAGCCTTCACGAATCCCTGGTTTATACACCATGCCTTCTCTGGCACTACCATGATAATCGGTTTCATGGCTTTGGGCTGATTGATGTTTTCTACTGTAGATTGGGCAAAAGTCCCAAGAGTACATAACAATGCAATGAATGACAAATATAATTTTTTCATATTGTTATAGATTTTGTTTTAGAAATAACTGTTTAATTTTTTAATAATGCCTTCGTCTTCTAAACGCTTACGAAGATTATCATACATGACAACAACAAAGAGTCCCACTTTGCGCCCTTTGTCGGTCTTGATATTGTTCTCGCCAGTAGGATACCCAGAGTTGGTATTCTTAACATATTGTAAGAATTCTCCTTTCTTGAAAAAGGTGTCGAAAAACTGCTTATGTTGTTCGTAAGCATCTTGATTGGTTGCTAAAGCAGGGATTTTACCTGCAATATCATTTCCTTCTACTCCAGTGAAGATACAGGCAGCTACGGCATCTTGCATGGCTCTGTCTATTGCTTTGTCGGGAGAACCTGCAACTCCCCATACTTTTAAGAACTTTGTTCCTTGTTGTGCAACTCTTACAATCTGAACCTCATAGCTATGAGCCATGTCAAATGGATAGCTCTTGGCATGGATGACAATCAGGCTCATGAATGCAAAGGCAATACATAATGTGAATCTTTTCATAAAATTTTCATTTATTGCAATTACTAATTATGTTGTTAAAAATCATTTTTGGTTGCAAAAATATACAAATCTATAAAAAAGAACTTGGTTCAAAACGGTTCAATTTCTATTTGTGGCAAAAAAATGAGAGAAAGAAGAATGATAAAGGAAAAAATGGTGTATCTTTGCTGCATAAATGATAATTAGGTGGAAAAATCTGAGTTAAGATTATGGTAGAGAATTTTAAAAAAGAAGATTTTGATAGACTCAAGGAGGAGGTGGAGCGTCTGGTGGGAAGAAAGATAGCCTCGCCTAAAGATTTCGATTTCCTGATGCGCCAGATATATGGATATACCCAAGAACTGATTTCTGTGAGTACGTTGAAGCGTATGTGGGGATATGTGAATAGCAAAAGTAATCCCAGTAAGTTCAACCTCGACTTGCTGTCACGTATGGTGGGCTTTTACGACTGGGATGCGTTTGTGGGGGAAAATTCTATAGCTTCAAGCCGGTTCTTCATGAAGAGCAGACTGATTGCGGATGCACTTGATGTAGGCAGCCAGGTGAGATTGACTTGGCAACCTGGTCGTGTTATTACCATCAAATTTATGGGAAATGATAATTTCATGGTCATGGAATCGCAGAATAGCAAGCTGGCTGCTGGGGATACGTTTACCTGCCACCAGTTTGTGACCGATGAGCCTCTTTATCTTTCCAACTTGGCCCATCCTGGTATTCCTCCCTGCAATTATGTGGCAGGACAGAATGGAGGTATCAAGTGGAATGTTCTTGAAGGATAAAAATGTAGTGAGTATAAGTATGGATGATGATAAAAGTGAAAGAGGGTGTGTCATGAATGATGATATACCCTCTTGTTAATTATAGGTAATAAACGCAAAAAATAACATATCGGTTTTATTACTCGTATGAAACAAAAACATTTCTTTGCAAAAAGTATTCCGGTATTGTAACTATCAAAATAAAACTGTGACAACTATACAATTGTCACAGTTTTCTAAGTAGGTATCTTATTCGGCAAATTCCAGATAGCCCCTTCTATTACATCTGATGTCTTGGATAGTCTTATGCCTCATGCTGTCTTACACCCATGCGGGCCTCTACTACGTTTACCACGTAGTCGCCAAGCTTCTCGCACTCCTGGATGATATCCATATACATGGTACCGATGGCATAGGTATAGAGATGGTTGTTCACATCGTTGATGTTCTGGCTCTTCAACTGGTTGCGGTAGTTGTTGATCTCGTTCTCAATGTTGAATGAGAGGTTGGCATCGTTGTCTCCCTTATGACCTACGAGGGTGATGTTCATCTGGGTGAGGGCATTGTCGGTAAGCTCCATCATCTGATGCATGTGCTCGTACTGAGAAGGGATGAAATCCTCCTTGCCACGGATGCGGCGGTTCAGGGTACGGGCAATATTGAAGCAACTGTCACCGATACTCTCTATCTCGGAAATTTCGCGGAGCATGGCGCGAATCTTAGCCTTGGTTTCATCAGAGAGATGGGAATCGCTCACCTGATCAAGGTACTTGGCAATCTCAATCTCCATATTGTCTGAGATACCTTCATACTTCTCAATACGGGTATAGAGCTTGACAAACTTATCATCGTTGGTTTCGCCTAAGAGTTCCTTCACCATACCAAACATGCGCTGGATACGCACGGCGAAGCTGTGAATCTCCTTCTGTGCCTCCAGAACAGAGATTTCTGGGGTCTTCATGATACCGCTTTGGATAAAGCGCAGGCGGAAATCATCCTCATCAGCATTCTTCTTAGGACGGATAATCTTGCATACCAACTTCTCTATCTGAGGGATAAACCATACCAGGATAAAGGTGTTGGAGAGGTTGAAGGTGGTATGGAAGGCGGCAAGCACAAAGGAGAGCTTGGCTGCATTGGCTACGAAATGAGGATCGTTCTTCTCCATCACATCATCAAAACCCACCCAACCGCAAACGAGGTGGATGAACGGACGGAACACGCAGAGTATCCAGAGTACACCGAAGACATTGAACACCATGTGTGCCATCGCCGCCCTTCGGGCCTGCGTATTGGCTGTAAGCGCAGCCACATTGGAGGTGACGGTAGTACCGATATTCTCGCCCATCACGAGCGCAATACCCTGGTAGATAGGCAATACGCCAGTGGAGCAGAGTATCATCGTAATCGCCATGACGGCTGCTGAACTCTGTACGCACATGGTGAGTACGCTACCTATCAGGAGGAAGGTGATGGTAGTGGTAAAACTGTGGGGATCAAAACTTGCAAAAAAATCCAGAACCGGCTGATTGTGAGCCAGATCCATGTCGATACCGGTTTGACGTAAAGTTCCCAAACCGAGGAACATAAAGGATATGCCGAAGATGAAGTCGCCGACGATCTTGCGCTTCTTACTATAGATAAGGATGATGGCAAAGAAGAATGCCGGCCATACAAAGTCGGTGATGTTGAATGAGAAACCGGCACTCATGATCCATGCGGTGAGCGTGGTTCCAATGTTGGCACCCATGATGACCGAGATAGCCTGGGCAAGGGTGAGGAGACCAGCGTTGACGAATGATACCGTCATCACCGTCGTGGCTGTAGAAGACTGCACTGCAGCCGTGATGAGCGTACCAGTGAGGATGCCCGTCAAACGGTTGGTAGTCATGGTTCCTAACACATGGCGGAGCTGAGGTCCAGCCATCTTCTGCAAACTGTCGCTCATCGTCTTCATACCGAACATCAGTAGGGCGAGTGCACCGATAAGCCTGAAAAATATCCAAATCGACATATTTTAATTTAATTTATGTTTTCAAAATCACCGTAGTTGCTTTTTTATTCGTATCTTTACCGAACGTAAGTGATTACTCTTGGGAAGTATGAAAATACCTCCTTGGGAGCAGGATTATTGTCAAACATTGTAACATAAACGTAGCGCAAATGAAACAAGTAATACAAATCCGTTGCAAAAATAACAAAAAAACTCAGAAAGTAGCAATCGGTAGCACACTTTTTGATATTTTTTCTGAAATTGGCCTTGAAATGAGCCATGGACCTATCTCCTGTAAGGTAAATAACAAGGTGGAAGGCATGCATTATCGTGTTTATAATAGCAAGGACCTTGAGTTCCTCGATATGACTTCTTCTTCAGGTTCCCGGGCCTATACCCGTACGCTTTTCTTTGTGCTCTGCAAGGCGGTGAAGGATATTTTTCCTACCAGTCCTGATGTGATTATCGACATCCCTGTTTCCAATGGATTTTATGTGGATGTGCGTCTGGGTAAGGAACTTACCGAGGAGGAGGTGGGGATGCTGCGTAATCGTATGCAGGAAATCATCGATGCCCGCATGCCTATCCGCAGATATATGGTGCCTACCGAGGATGCTATTGCGCTCTTCCAGGAAAAGGGAGATGTGGAGAAGGTGAAACTCCTGAAGACTTCCGGCTCTATCTATACTACCTATTATAAAATAGGTGATTACGTGGATTATTATTATGGTACACTCCTTACCAATACTTCTGAACTTTATCTTTTCGGGCTGGAGAAGTATTATGACGGTATGCTGCTGCGTATTCCTTCTCTTAAGAATCCGGATCAGTTGGGCGAAATCACCAGACAGGATAAGATGTTTGATATCTTCAAGGAGCATCATCGCTGGCAGGATATCATCGGTATCCGTACGGTAGGCGATTTCAATCAGGCTGTTACTGCAGGATTTTCAACCGATATTATCAATATCAGCGAGGCTTTGCAAGAGAAGAAAATAGCCCAGATAGCTGAAGATATAGCCCAGCGTAAGGGGGTAAAGCTTGTTCTACTGGCTGGTCCTTCTTCCTCGGGTAAAACTACTTCCTGCAAGCGCCTGTCTATCCAGCTGGCTGTAAACGGCTTGAAACCTCTGCAGATTTCGCTCGATGATTACTTTGTAGATAGGGAGAAAACTCCGAAGGATGAGAGTGGCGAATATGATTACGAGAGCATCTATGCCCTGGATCTGAAACTTATCAATGAGCAGTTTAATGCCCTCTTCCGTGGCGAGGAGGTGGAATTGCCGAAATATGACTTCCAGAGCGGAAAGAGTAAGAGAAGCGGAAAGAAACTGAAGATGAACGATCATAATGTGCTGGTGGTGGAAGGTATTCATGCCTTGAATCCGGAACTGACATCGCAGATTCCTGATGAGAAGATTTATCGCGTCTATGCTTCGGCTTTAACCACCATTCTGCTTGATAATCACAATTATATTCCTACGACCGACAACCGTTTGTTGCGCCGCATCATCCGCGATAATAAATATAGAGGTGTGAGTGCGCAGGAGACCATCCATCGCTGGCCTTCAGTGCGTGCTGGAGAAAACAAGTGGATTTTCCCGTTCCAGGAAAATGCGGATGCAATGCTCAATACGGCGATGCTCTACGAATTGGCTGTTATCAAGATGCAGGCAGAACCGCTCTTGCAACTGGTGCCAGAGAATTGTGAAGAATATGCTGAGGCTTACCGCCTCCTGAAATTCCTGAAGTATTTCAAGGGAATACCTTATAATAATCTGCCTCCTACATCGCTGCTACGCGAGTTCTTGGGTGGAAGTTCTTTCCATTATTAAAGAAAATAAGGTTTCATTTTTTTCGTCCCTGTACCCACTTTTATTTTTCCCTGCCCACGGAAAAATTCTTGCGTGGGCAGGGAGAAAAATATACCCGGGCAGAGACGGGAAATTAACAATTCTTGTTTTTATAACTTGTTTCCGTAGCAGAGGTCACCTGCATCTCCGAAACCAGGAACGATGTATTTATGCTCGTTCAGTCCTTCGTCGATGGAAGCGCACCAGATGGTGGTCTTTTCTTCTGGGAAGGTGTTCTTGATGTGCTCAATGCCTTCTGGGGCAGCAAGGACACATGCCACGTGGATATGTTTCGGGTTACCCTTGGTGATGAAGGCCTTCATGCCCATCTCCATGCTGATGCCGGTAGCGAGCATAGGGTCGGCGATGATGAGCGTCTTGTCTGTCAGGTCTGGAGTAGCAAGATATTCGATGTGGACACCGATCTCGGTATGTTCCTCGTTGGTATATTCGCGGTAAGCACTCACAAAGGCATTGCCGGAGTGGTCGAAGATGTTGAGAAAACCCTCATGGAAAGGAAGTCCGGCACGGAAGATGGTTCCGATGACAACCTGGTCGGTAGGGAGGTTGACCCTTGCTACACCGAGCGGTGTAGTCACATCCTTTGCCTCGTAATCAAGTGTCTTTGAGATTTCAAAAGCCTCATACTCACCGATTCTCTTGATATTGTTGCGGAAGAGCAAACGGTTCTTCTGATAATCACAGTCGCGCATCTCAGCCAAGTAACGGTTGATGATGGAATTTTTCTCGCTTAGGTTGATGATTTCCATTGTTGTTTATTTTTTTTGTTATTTTATGCTTGTTCTTTTGCTTCTATTTCGGCTAATTATTTTAGCTTCAATTTCAGTTTATTTCTTGCTTCAGTTTCAGCTTATTCTTCTGCCTAAATTTTTGCAAAGATAATGTAAATCCGAGAGATTACAAAATGTTTTGGCTGTTTTTTGTTTGTTCGTGTTCTCTTTTCTATTCTTTACCGTCTCTCCTTCGTTTTTTTTCGCCTCTATCTCCCCAATCCTTTCTTTTCTCTATCTTCCCAGCACATTTCCGTCTTTATTTCCAGTCCTTCCTCGTCTCTCTTTCTTTTGTCCTTTCTGTCTTTCTTTTTCCTCCTTTCTCTCCTTTCTTACTTCACTCCCGTCTCTGTTTTTTCGTTTCTCTTCTTCCCACAATCATCTCTCGCTATATATATAAATAGGTGTATTTCCTTTTTCTTTCGTCATGATGTGTCTGTTTTTTGTAAAGTCAATATGGCAAATTATGGATGAATGATTTGGATTTTAATTTCTTTAACCTAAAAAGCTTTTAAAATGTCTTATTTATAAACAAGAATCTTTGTTATCAAACAGATTTTTCGTAACTTTGCGGCGGTTTTGAAAGAAAATCAGTTTTAAGGATTCAGGTAAGAAGAATTAATTCACAACTTAAATACATTTAAAAAAAATGGCAAAGTTTGATAAGTCAGTTTTAGCAAAGTACGGAATCACAGGTACAACTGAGGTTCTCTACAATCCTTCTTATGAGGTATTGTTCAATGAGGAGACTAAGGAAGGTCTCGAGGGTTTTGAGGTTGGTCAGGAGACTGAGCTCGGTGCAGTTAATGTAATGACTGGTATTTACACTGGTCGTTCTCCTAAAGACAAGTTCATCGTTGACGATGCTACATCTCACGACACAGTATGGTGGGATTCTGAGGAGTATCACAACGATAACCACAAGGCTACTCCAGAGGCTTGGAATGCCGTTAAGGAGATCGCTAAGAAGGAGCTTTCTAACAAGAAGTTGTTCGTAGTAGATGGTTTCTGCGGTACACACAAGGATACACGTATGAAGGTACGTTTCATCGTTGAGGTAGCATGGCAGGCACACTTCGTAACAAATATGTTCATTCGTCCTCAGAACGAGGCTGAGTTCGATCAGGAGCCAGACTTCATCGTTTACAATGCTTCTAAGGCAAAGGTTGAGAACTGGAAGGAGTTGGGTCTCCACTCAGAGACAGCCGTTGTATTCAACGTAACTTCTAAGGAGCAGGTTATCATCAATACATGGTATGGTGGTGAGATGAAGAAGGGTATGTTCTCTATGATGAACTACTTCTTGCCATTGAAGGGTATGGCTTCTATGCACTGCTCTGCCAACACAGATATGAACGGTGAGAATACAGCTATCTTCTTCGGTCTTTCTGGTACAGGTAAGACTACATTGTCAACAGACCCTAAGCGTAAGTTGATCGGTGACGATGAGCACGGATGGGACGACGAGGGTGTGTTCAACTTCGAAGGTGGTTGCTACGCTAAGGTTATCAACCTCGACAAGGAGTCTGAGCCAGATATCTACGGTGCTATCACACGTGACGCTCTTCTCGAGAACGTAACTGTAGCTAAGGATGGTAAGATTGACTTCGCAGATAAGACTGTTACCGAGAATACTCGTGTATCTTATCCTATCTACCACATCAAGAACATCCAGCGTCCATTCTCTCAGGGTCCAGCTGCTAAGCAGGTTATCTTCCTCTCAGCAGATGCATTCGGTGTATTGCCACCAGTATCTATCTTGAACGCTGAGCAGACTAAGTATTACTTCCTCTCTGGCTTCACAGCTAAGTTGGCTGGTACAGAGCGCGGTATCACCGAGCCTACTCCAACATTCTCTGCTTGCTTCGGTCAGGCATTCTTGGAGTTGCACCCAACTAAGTACGCTGAGGAGTTGGTAAAGAAGATGCAGAAGTCTGGTGCTAAGGCATACTTGGTTAACACTGGTTGGAACGGTACAGGCAAGCGTATCTCTATCCGCGATACACGTGGTATCATCGACGCTATCCTCGACCACTCAATCGACGCAGCTCCTACAAAGACTATCCCATTCTTCAACTTCGTAGTTCCTACACAGTTGGAAGGCGTAGATCCTAAGATCCTCGATCCACGTGATACATACGCTGAGGCTTCTCAGTGGGAGGAGAAGGCTAAGGACTTGGCTGCTCGCTTCATCAAGAACTTCAAGAAGTATGAGACAAACGAGGCTGGTAAGGCTCTCGTTGCTGCTGGTCCACAGCTCTAATCATTCGAAACTTCGAATTATTAAGAATTATCATATTAGGGTCCTATCTCTCGAAAGAGGGATGGGACTCTTTTTTTTTAGTTTCCCATTTCTCATTTGTCATTTGTCATTTCTCATTTTAAAGTCTTTCTCATTTGTCATTTCTCATTTTTTTAAAGTTTTTCCTCTCAAAAATGCCTTGATTGTTGGGAATAATCACTAAACAAACTTAAAAATTACCGATAAAATCAATAATTTGCATAATAAACCGACAAAAAGGGGCTTTATTTGAAGAATTCTCTGTAAATTTGCAGCTAAAAATAAATAAATAAGAATGAAAAGGAAGTTTTTTGCTTTCATCCTGCTCCTTTCTGCAGGCCTGTCATTGTCTTCATGTTTGAGCAGTGACGATGATACAAATATTGAATATACCCATGATACTGCCATCACTGCTTTTTCTCTTGGCACGATGAATCGCTATTATCTGGGAAAGACATCGGATGGTACGAAGGATTCAACTTATGCTACCACGATTGCTGGTTCTAATTATAAATTTTATATAGATCAGACCGCTGGTAAGATCTATAATGCAGACTCTTTGCCTGTTGGGACAAAGATCAGTGCTGCCTTGGCTTCTATCACAGCCAAGCAGAGCAGTCCGCTGCTTTGGGTGCTGAAAGATAAGGATAATAAAGACTCTTTGGCTTATTATTCCAGCTCTGACTCCGTAGATTTCTCTAAACCAAAGGAAATCCGAGTATATAACAACGATTATTCTGCATATCGTACTTATACGATTACCGTAAATGTACACAAAGAAGGTCCTGATTCCTTCGTATGGCATTCTCTTGCAGCCCAGAATGGTGACTTGGCAGCTTTGGCTGGCATGAAAGCCGTTTCTGCGGGCAACTGTGTCTATGTTTTCGGTAAGAGTAATGGTGGTACCAAGATTTTCAAGACTGGCCTGAATGGTGGTGCTTTTGGAAATCCTCTAACTCCTAATGTTGCTTTGGGTGAGGATGCCTATAAGAGCGCAATCGCTAAGGATGGTAAACTCTATATTCTCAATAATGGCGAAGTTCTCAAGTCTGATGATGCTATCAATTGGGAATCTGTTACTACTGACGCCTCTCTTCTGCAGTTGATTGGCGCAAGTAGCAACTATCTGTATGCTTATACTGCTGCTGGTATTGCCGTATCTAAGGACAATGGTGCCAGCTGGACTCCTGATGCAATGGATGACAAGGGCGCAGACTTCCTGCCAACAGAAAACCTCAGTTTGGTGGTTAAGCCTGTTCGTTCTGTGAAAGGCGCAGAAAACCTTCTTCTCCTCGGTAATCGAAAGGTTCGTGAGAATGAAAAGAAGGATACGGTCGCAACGATCTGGACTCGCACTTTTGATGCTGGTGAAGCTACAGATTCTTATCAGTGGAACTATGTAGAATATCAGCCTCATCAGGCTGGCATGTTGCCTTATCTCAATACCCTCCAGGTGGCGCTCAACGATAGCGGTTATGTGGCTTTGGCTGCTGGCGATTATAAAGTGGGTAGTACAACTGTAGAAAAATGTAAGTGGTATGTGAGCAAGACTGGCTTAGACTGGAGTGTGGATACAACGGTTGTGATGCCTGCTGAATTTGCAGTAAGCAGACCAGCTGCTTTCGTACGTGATGCCAATAACTATTATTGGGTTATCAACAACGGATACGTCTGGAAAGGAAGATATAATAGAGATGGATGGAGAAAGGAATAAACTTATTTCTTTCTCTTGAGTCTATATATATAATAAGGTGTAAAATGCACAGAATAGTTCTGACGATAATCGGTTTGGTGGTTGCTCTTGTCCACATCAGCGCCCAGGATGATCCCCAATATCGCATGGAGATAGGTGCGGGGGTAGGAATGGTCAGTTACGAGGGTGATTTCAATGGCAACGTGTTGAAAAACATGCAGCCGATGGCCTCGCTGCTTTGGAGATACAATTTCGACCCTTATAAAGACTTGCGCCTGAGCGCCAGTTATGGAAAACTGAAAGGATCGTCGGCGGATGTCAAGACTTATTATCCGGATTATGCAGAGTCAACCTATGAGTTCAATCATAATGTGGTGGATGTAAGTCTCATCTTCGAGTATAATTTCTGGCCTTACGGTACAGGAAGAGACTATCGAGGAGCCAAGCGGTTGACACCCTATATTTATGGCGGACTGGGAGCTACTTCCGTGTCTGGAGGCAGCAAAAGTGTCTTTACCGCCAATGTGCCTATCGGTATAGGTGTGAAATATAAAGTCAGAGAACGGCTGAATGTAGGTTTAGACTGGGGATTCCATTTCTCTCTGAATGATGAACTGGATGGAGTGAAAGACCCCTATAGAGTGAAGAGCAGCGGTGCATTCAAGAATACAGACTGCTATTCCATGCTGCAGCTCACAATAACCTATAGTTTCAAGGCAAAATGTAGAACATGTAATAAAGAAGAATAATGGCAACAAACTTAGATATGAGCAGAATACCAGAGCATATTGCCATCATCATGGATGGTAACGGGCGATGGGCGATGGAGCGAGGCAAAGAAAGAAGTTTCGGCCATCAGGCTGGTGTGGATACCGTTCGTCGTATCACTTCAGAATGTACTCGCTTAGGTGTGAAATATCTTACACTCTATACTTTTTCTACGGAAAACTGGAATCGTCCTGCCGACGAGGTGGCTGCTCTGATGGGACTTGTACTCACTTCTCTTGAGGATGAAATCTTCATGAAGAACAATGTACGCTTCCGTGTGATAGGTGATATAGGTCGTTTGCCAAAGCCTGTGCAGGAAAAGTTGCAGGAGACCATGGAACATACGGCTAAGAATGACGCCATGACGATGGTGGTGGCTTTGAGCTACTCTTCTCGTTGGGAAATCATGGAAGCAATGAGACGTTCCCTGAAGGATGCGATGGCTGATGGCAAGAAAAGCTATGATGAGATAGCTGGTGAATTGACTGAGGAGAATTTCGCCAAGCATCTCGAAACCAACTTTATGCCAGATCCTGATCTCCTGATCCGTACGGGCGGTGAATTGCGCATCAGCAATTATCTCTTGTGGCAGATAGCTTATTCTGAGTTGTATTTCTGCGATACCTACTGGCCAGATTTCATGGAGGAAGATCTCCAGAAGGCAATAGCTGACTATCAGAATCGTCAGCGCAGGTTTGGCAAAACTGAGGCTCAGGTGGAAAAAGGAGAGTAATGCTACTATTACTCGGGAGTCATATTAGGAAAGAATACATTTGAAAATATACATAATAAGTAAATGAATAAGATAAGAAAGGTTTTCATCCTGCTGTTCGGTGTAATGGCTTGTTTGCAGGTGACGGCACAAGACAAGATTGTGAATCCTGACATCTCGTATGCAGGAAATCCCCGTAATCTGGTCATTGGAGGCATCAACGTATCAGGAGTGGAAGGATATGAGGATTATGTGCTTACTGGCATCTCTGGCCTGTCGGTCGGTGATAGAATCGATGTGCCGGGAGATGATGTGACCAATGCCGTCAAGCGATATTGGAAGCATGGACTGTTTTCAAAAGTGGCGATTGCTGCCGACTCTATTGTGGGCGAAAAACTTTATCTCCACATCTATCTGGCCGTTCGCCCTCGTATCTCTAACATCAACTATATCGGCCTGAAAAAGAGCGAGCGAGAGGATATGGAGCAGAAATTGGGTATGGTAAAGGGTACACAGGTGACTCCAAACATGCTCGACCGTGCCAAGATTCTTGCCAAGAAATACTTTGATGACAAAGGTTTCAAGAATGCGGATATCCAGATCAACCAACGTGATGATGTAGCCAACAAGGGACAGGTTATCCTGGATGTAATCGTAGATAAAAAGGAGAAAATCAAGGTTCATCAGATTACCATCGATGGCAATGAGAAACTTTCTGACCGCAAGATTAAGGGTGGCTTATTCTCCAAAGGCGCATTCGCCAAGACTCATGAGGCAGGAAAATTTGCTACTTTCTTCAAATCTAAGAAGTTTACACCTGAACGCTGGAAAGAGGATAAGGCTAAGCTGATAGATAAATACTACGAGTATGGTTATCGTGATGCCCAGATTCTGGAAGATAGCGTCAGCAACTACGATGAGAAGCATGTCAATGTATATGTGAAGGTAGATGAGGGTAAGCAATATTTCATCCGTAATATCACGTGGGTGGGTAATACTGTCTATGATACAGACCGTCTGAATGCTCTGCTCACCATGAAGAAGGGTGATGTATATAATCAGAAACTCTTGCACAAGCGCTTGAATGAGGATGATGATGCGGTGGGAAACCTCTATTATAATAATGGTTATGTGTTCTCTAACATCAATCCTGCCGAAATCAATATCGATGGCGACTCTATCGACCTCGAAATGCGCGTCACTGAGGGCCCTCAGGCTTATCTGAGCCATGTACGCATCAACGGTAATACCCGACTCTATGAGAATGTAGTACGCCGCGAACTCCGTACGAAACCAGGCGATCTCTTCTCTAAGGATGCTATCATGCGTTCTGCCCGTGAGTTGGCTTCTATGGGACACTTTGATGCTGAAAAGGTGAACCCGGATATCAAGCCAAACTATGAGGATGGTACTGTGGATATCAACTGGAACCTGGAGCAGAAGAGTAATGACCAGATTGAGTTCTCACTCGGTTGGGGACAGACTGGTGTCATTGGACGTGTGGGCTTGAAGCTCAACAACTTCTCTATGGCCAACCTCTTCAACAAGAACAAGGAGCATCGTGGTATCATGCCTATCGGTGATGGAGAGGTGCTCAGTATCGGTGCACAGACCAATGGTACCTACTATCAGAGCTACAATGTAAGCTACTCTACCAACTGGTTTGGTGGCAAGCGACCTGTTCAGTTCAGTGTAGGTGCATACTATAGTAAGAGTACTGACGTGTCAAGCAACTATTATAACAGTGCTTACATGAACAACTACTATAGCTACATGTATGGTTACGGTTCCAGCTATTACAATAACTACGAGAATTATTACGACCCAGATAAGTATATCCAGATGGTCGGCGTAAGCCTCGGTTGGGGTAAGCGTCTCCGTTGGCCGGATGACTACTTTACTCTGTCTGTGCAGTTGGCTTACCAGCGCTACATGATGAAGAACTGGAGCTATATGTTGATGAATAATGGTAATGCGAATAACTTGAACTTGACAATTTCGCTGAACCGTACATCCACAGATAATCAGCTATTCCCACGTACTGGTTCTGAGGTAGAGGCTTCTGTCAACCTGACTCCACCATGGAGCTTGATGAACAACAAGGATTATGAGCATCTGGCAACCAACAGAAACTCACCAACTTATGCTCAGGAGCAGCAGGAGAAATATCGCTGGATAGAGTATCATAAGTGGAAGTTCAAGGCTAAGACTTATACCGCATTGAGCGGAGGTCAGAAGTGCTTTGTGTTGATGACCCGTGTGGAACTCGGTTTGTTGGGAGCTTACAATAAATACAACAAGAGTCCATTTGAGACCTACTATGTGGGTGGTGATGGTATGAGCGGTTATTCATCCTATTATGGTGAGGAAACCATCGGTCTCCGTGGTTACGAGAATGGTTCTGTATCTTATAGTGCCAGCACAGGTTACTATGCTTATGCATACGACCGTTTCTCATTGGAACTCCGTTATCCGTTCCTTTTGGGTAATACCACTATTTATGGTTTGACCTTCGTAGAGGCTGGTAATGCATGGTATGACACCAAGAAGTTCAATCCATTCAGCATGAAGCGTAGTGCCGGTGTCGGTGTACGTATCTTCTTGCCAATGGTCGGCTTGATGGGTATCGACTGGGCTTATGGTTTCGACAAGGTTTGGAACGGAAGCCAGTACAAGAAGGGTGGAAGCCAGTTCCACTTTATCCTCGGCCAGGAGTTCTAAGTTGAGTGAAGAACGAAGAGTGAAGTATCCTCTTGCTAAAAGATGG
Source organism: Segatella hominis (assembly GCF_019249725.2). Lineage (NCBI taxonomy): Bacteria > Pseudomonadati > Bacteroidota > Bacteroidia > Bacteroidales > Prevotellaceae > Segatella > Segatella hominis. Next base: position 2,771,130 of record NZ_CP137559.1, on the reverse strand, counting down.
ATGAATTAATAATTCGTGGAGGACAGATAAAATGAAGAAATTCGTGATGATGCTGATGATGGCTGTAGCAGCCATCACAGCCCATGCGCAGAAATATGCGCTGGTTGATATGGAATATATCCTGAAGAATGTGCCTGCTTACGAGCGTGCCAACGAACAGTTGAATCAGGTGAGCAAGAAATGGCAAGCTGAGGTAGAGGCGCTCAATCTGGAGGCAAGTACTATGTACAAGAACTATCAGAACGAGGTGGTTTTCTTGTCACAGGAACAGAAAAAAGCCAAGCAGGATGCCATCATGCAGAAGGAGAAGGAAGCCAGTGATCTGAAGAAGAAATACTTCGGACCTGAAGGGGAACTCTACAAGAAGCGTGAAGCGCTGATGACTCCTATACAGGAGGAAATCTACAATGCAGTGAAGGAAATCGCTGATTTGCGTGGCTATTCGCTGGTGCTCGACAGAGCCAGCAATGCTGGTATCATATTTGGTTCTCCAAAAATCGATATTAGCAACGAAGTGCTTCAAAAATTAGGTTATTCCAATAATTAGTTGTATATTTGCAGCGAGAGTTATAAAAGTGAGTTGACTGTGGACAATATGTCCATCTGAAAACCTATTTGGAAATTAATAATTAAAAGAATAAAAACAATGAAAAAGCTTATTTTAATGTTGATGCTTTGTGCACCAATGACAATGATGGCACAGAAGTTTGGTAAGGTAAATACCCAGACTATCATGCAGGCTTTGCCTGATGTTGCTAAAGCTAATGGTGAGCTTGAGGCACTCCAGAAGCAGAAGGAGAACGATTTGAAGTCTATGCAGGATGAGTTCCAGCGCAAGGCTGACGAGTATCAGAAGGCTCAGAGCACAATGAACGCTACTGCTAAGAAGCAGAAGGAAACTGAGTTGCAGGGTCTTCAGCAGAAGATTCAGCAGGCTTATCAGGATGGTCAGCAGGAATTACAGAAGAAGAGCAGCGAGCTGATGCAGCCTATCGTGGCTAAGGTGCGTACTGCTATCGAGGCTGTTGGTAAGGCTGGCAACTACACTTACATCTTCGAGGAAGGTGCTGCTGTTTACACAGGTACCAATGTAGTTGATGTAACTAAGGAAGTACAGGCTAAGATCAAGTAATTTCGGTTATTTCCAACTAAGATAGTGGGGGCAGGCACAAGTGCTTGCCCTTGTTTCTCTTTTCAGTATTTATATATAATAGGTATGAATATGCCTATTCTAATCCAACACTTCATGATGAAAAAGACATTCCTTTATTTGGTTCTGGCAATGATGCCTGTGCTGGCATCTGCCCAGCAGGTGGCTAATTCTGCTCCTAAAGCGAGTGAGGCTACTGCTGCTCCTACTGCGGGTGCAGAGGCTCCGTCTGCAATCCGTTTCGGCTATTTCAGCTTCGAAGAAGTCTTTCGTACAATGCCTGGTTATGCGATAGCCAAGCATCATATGGACGATCTTCGCTTGAAGTATGATGCCGAAACCAAGCGCTCGGAGGACGAGTTTAACAGCAAGTATGAGGAGTTTCTGGATGGTCAGCGTAATTTCGCTCCTTCCATCCTGGAAAAACGACAGGCGGAACTTCGTGAACTGATGGCTAAGAATATGGCTTTCAAAGCTGAGTCGGAACGTCTGCTGAAACAGGCTGAGGAAGATGCTTATGCTCCTCTGAAAAAACAAATCAGAGAGGCTTTGCAGAAGATAGGCAAGGCGAAAGGATATGCGTTTATCCTGAATGCCGACCACGATTCACTTCCATACGTTGATGCTGCGATGGGAGAGGATATTACCGAACTAATCAAGGAGAATTTGAAATGATGTTGCCTTCTAATCCTGGTCCTATCGGAATATTTGATTCCGGATATGGTGGGTTGACTATCCTGCATGGACTTCGTCAGCTTCTTCCTCAGTACGACTATATGTACTTGGGTGATAATGCACGTGCGCCGTATGGTTCCCGCTCTTTCGAGGTGGTGTATAAGTTTACGCGCCAGGCAGTACTCAAACTGTTTTCCATGGGTTGCCACCTGGTGATTCTGGGTTGTAATACGGCTTCAGCCAAGGCGCTTCGCTCTATCCAGCAAAGAGATATCCCTGAGTTGGATCCAAGCCGCCGTGTGCTGGGTATTATCCGACCTACTGCTGAGGTTATCGGTAATATCACCAAGAGTAACCATGTCGGTCTGTTGGCTACGGAAGGTACTATCAAAAGTCAAAGCTATGACTTGGAGATTGCCAAACTCTGGCCTGAAGTCAAGGTTAGCGGTGTCGCTTGTCCGCTATGGGCTGCCATCGTAGAAGCCAATGAGGCTGATAGTCCGGGTGCTGATTATTTCGTCAAGAAGCGCATTGACCAACTGATGCGTAAAGATGCTGACATAGATACGATTATCTTGGGATGTACACATTATCCATTGCTGATGAACAGCATTGTGAAAAACCTTCCCGATGGTGTGCGGGTTGTGCCACAAGGAATGTATGTAGCTGAGAGTCTGAAAAATTACTTGAAGCGGCATCAGGACATGGAGAATATGATTACCAAGAAAGGTACCTGCCAGTATCTGACTACTGAAAGTGAGGAAAAATTCAAGGAGTCTGCTCAGATCTTCCTGCATGAAAGTGTGGAGGTGAAGCATGTGGACCTTGAATAGTGTTAAGCTGAGTAATGTTTAATTTTTTAGTCAATCATACTAATTTGATTATTCATTCTAATTTAGTCAATCATTCTAATTGAAAAGATTATGCAAGAAACAAGACAAAACCGTATATCCAGACTTCTCCAGAAGGAGTTGAGTCTTATTTTTCAGTCACAAACTCGTATGATGCATGGTGTCATGGTGAGTGTGACCAAGGTTAAAATCAGTCCAGATCTCAGTATCTGTACTGCTTATCTGAGTGTGTTCCCTTCTGAGAAAGGAGAGGAAATCCTGAAGAATATCACCGCTAATGAGAAAACCATTCGTTATGATTTGGGCAAGAAGGTAAGAAACCAATTGCGTATAATTCCTGAATTACGCTTCTTCCTCGATGACAGTCTGGATTATTTGGAGCGCATAGATGAACTTTTGAAAAAGTAAAAAAGTAAAAGAGTAAAAAGGTAAAAGACAAATGAATTTTCCATTTTTCATTGCTCGCAGGTATCTCTTTTCCAAGAAGAGCACTCATGCCATCAATATCATTAGTGCTATCTCGGCGATTGGTGTGGCTGTGGCTACGATGGCGCTGGTCATCGTGCTGAGTGTGTTCAATGGATTCCATGACTTGGTGGCAACTTTGTTTACCAGCTTTGATCCACAGTTAGAACTCGTTCCTACAAAAGGTAAGACGGCTCCTTGCGATGACCCTATCTTGACCAAAATTCGCCAGTTGCCGCAGGTAGATGTTGCAACAGAGTGTGTGGAAGATCAGGCGCTGGCTGTCTATCAGGACCGTCAGGCTATGGTTACCATCAAGGGTGTGGATGATAATTTCAGCGACCAGTCGCATATCACAGACATTCTCTATGGTGATGGCACATTCTCACTTCATGCTGCCAACTTGGAATATGGAACCTTGGGTATCCGCTTGGCGCAGACCCTTGGTATCGGTGCACAATGGGATGGTTTTCTGAAGATTTATGCACCGATGAAGGAGGGACAGTTGGATATGTCGAATCCTTCTGAGGGATTTGTAGTTGATTCTCTGGTCTGTCCGGGCGTATTGTTTGCTGTCAAGCAAGCCCGTTATGACAAGAGTTACATTCTGACTTCCGTAACATTTGCCCGTAATCTCTTTGGACAGCAGGGAATGCTTTCTTCGCTCGAACTCCGACTGAAAGATGGTAGTGATTTAGATGCCGTGAAGAAGGAGATGCAGCAGATTGCTGGAGATAAGTACCGGGTGCTGGATAGATTTGAACAGCAGGAAGATACTTTCAAGATTATGTCTATCGAGAAGATGATAGCTTATATCTTCCTTACGTTTATCTTGATAGTGGCTTGCTTTAATATCATCGGTTCGTTGTCCATGCTGATCATCGATAAAAAAGATGATGTGCTTACTTTGCGCAACTTGGGAGCCAGCGACAAGCAGATAGCCCGTGTGTTCCTTTTCGAAGGTAGAATGATTTCTGCCATTGGAGCCATCATCGGTATCGGTATGGGTTTGTTGCTCTGTCTCTTACAGCAGGAATTTGGATTTGTGAAGCTGGGTGATTCTGCTGGCTCTTTCATCGTTGATGCTTATCCGGTAAGTGTACACTATTCAGATGTTGCCATTATCTTTGTCACGGTGCTGGCTGTCGGTTGGTTAGCCGTCTGGTATCCAGTAAGGGCTCTGAGCAAAAGATTATTGAGCTAAACAATTGAGAAACAGATATAATTCAATTGGTTAGAGAATCCCTGTTCTTAATAGAAAAAGGGATGCTTCATAAAAACAATAAAGGCTGCGTCATAGAATACGCAGCCTTTATTGTTTTCTATTCTAATATTGTTTCCTATTTCTTTCTTATTAAAGTCAGTCCATCTCTTAATGGGAGGATTACAACTTCTACGCGAGGGTCTTGAGCGATGAAGTCATTAAACTTACGGATACCTTGCGTCTGCTGATCGCGGTCATAGGCAGGATCGATAACGTGCCCATCCCATAAGGTGTTGTCGGCAAGGATATAACCGTTGGGTTTCAAGACACTCATCACCATCTCATAGGTCTCGATGTAAGTGCGCTTGTCGCCATCAACAAAAGCCATGTCGAACATAACTCCCAATTTGGGTGCTTCTACGTTGGCATCACCTATGCGGAAATCTATCTTGTCGGCTACACTGGATTCCTCTATCCATGGTCGGGTGAAATCCTCCATCTCATCATTGATTTCAAAGGTGTAGAGTTTGCCGCCTTCCTGCAAACCCTCAGCCAGACAGATGGCGCTGTAACCGCTGAAGGTTCCAACTTCCAGGATATTTTTGGGGCGAATCATTTCTACCAGCATTTTGAGCAGTCTGCCCTGGATGTGCCCACTTGCCATCCTGCCATGAATAGTGTGGATATTGGTGGCACGATAAAGTCGGTAAAGGTAATCTCCCTCTGGCTCAATGTGTTGGCAGATATATTTGTCGAGACTTTCTGTTTCTGTCATGATTTTATAGCTAAAGAGTTAAATGTTGGAAGCAAGGTGAGCTTTACTTCTCATTTTCTTTTTGAGCGAGAATACCAGCTATGGCAAGGTCGTAGGATGCCAGACCGAAGCCACAGATGACTCCGAGGCAGGCGCAAGAGATATAAGAGTGGTGGCGGAACTCCTCACGCTTATGGACATTGGAGATATGAACCTCCACGCATGGGCACTTCAAGCTGCGGATGCAATCTTGCAAGGCAATGCTCGTGTGGGTATAGGCTCCTGCATTGAGGACTACGCCATCGTATGAAAACCCCACTTCCTGCAACTTGTTGATCAGCTCGCCTTCGATATTGCTCTGGTAATATTCGATTTCTACATCAGGAAATTTTTCCTTCAATTTTGGCAAATAACTTTCGAAGGAGTTGCTGCCATAAATGCCCGGTTCACGGACACCGAGGAGGTTCAAGTTTGGACCATTGATAATTTGTATTTTCATAATCCCTTATTATTTTATCCGTTTATGAATATTTTTTTGTAATTTTGCAGAAGTTAGAGTGTTCTTCCATCATGGAAGATTGAGGCTGTCTCTTTTACTTCTAACTGCAAAGGTAATAATAAAAATGGAAACAAGCAAGAAATCAAGTACGAATATTGTTAAGGATTATGTGAGATACCTCAAATTGGAGCGTAATTACTCACCCAATACGTTGGAAGCTTACCAGCGCGACTTGCGTTATCTCCTTGAATTTGTCAAATCCAAGGAGATTTCCCTCTTGGATGTCAAACTGGAGGATTTAGAGGAGTTTTCTGCGGGCTTGCATGATAAGAATGTGGGTGCTCGTTCACAATCGCGTATCTTAAGTGGAGTGCGTTCTTTCTATCGTTTCTTGATGATTGAGGATTATTTGAAAAATGATCCTACGGAGCTGCTTCCTTTCCCGCAGATTGGACAGCATTTGCCGGAATATCTGACTGTGGAGGAGGTGGATCTGTTGGAACAGGCTATTGATCTGACGAAATGGGAAGGACAGCGTAACAAGACAATCATAGAAGTCCTGTTCTCCTGTGGGTTACGAGTGTCGGAATTGGTAAATCTCAAACTAAGCGACATCTTTGAGGAGGAAAAATTCATCCGTGTTTTGGGAAAGGGAAGCAAGGAAAGACTTGTTCCGATTTCTGAAACTGCCATCAAACAGTTGCATTATTGGTATATGGACCGCAATCAGATGAAAATCAAGCAGGGAGAGGAGGATTATGTTTTCCTCAATCGACGGGGTGCTCATCTTACCAGAACGATGATTCTTATCATGATTAAGAATGCGGCAAAGGATGCAGGAATCAAGAAAACCATCTCGCCTCATACCCTTCGGCATAGTTTTGCAACAGCCTTGCTCAAGGGTGGTGCCGATTTGCGTGTTATCCAGGCCTTGTTGGGTCATGAAGATCTGGGAACGACAGAAATCTATACACATTTGGAAACTTCCGACTTGAGGCGGGAAATCTTGGAACATCATCCGAGAAATATCATGTATCGCGAGAAGATGAAGCCGGAAAGTGCTTCTGATGACCATCTTGACTGATAAACATTTAAAACTGGAATATTTTTCATTCTAATGTGACTGAATATGAAAATAAATGCGTAACTTTGCAGCCGCAAATAAATGATATATCAATTTTTAAAAGAAGAAAAGGAATAAATATGGCATATTTGTTTACATCAGAATCAGTTTCTGAAGGACATCCTGATAAAGTTGCAGACCAGATATCCGATGCATTGTTAGACCAGTTCCTGGCTTACGATGAGCATGCTCATTGTGCTATCGAATCTTTCTGTACTACTGGTCAGGTGGTTATCATGGGCGAGGTTCGCTCTAACGAATACGTAGATTTGCAGACTATCGCCCGCAAAACAATTAAGAAAATCGGTTATACCAAATCAGAATACCAGTTTGATGGTGACTCTTGTGGTGTTCTTACTGCCATTCATGAGCAGAGTGATGATATCAACCGTGGTGTGAGCCGTGAGGAAGATGAAGACCAGGGTGCTGGTGACCAGGGTATGATGTTCGGCTATGCTACCAATGAGACAGATAATTATATGCCAGTCTCTCTTGACTTGGCACAGCGCATCATGAAGGAACTCGCTGCTATCCGTAAGGAAGGTAAGGTAATGACTTATCTCCGTCCGGATTCCAAGAGTCAGGTAACGGTAGAATACTCTGATGACAATATTCCTCAGCGTATTGATACAATCGTTGTTTCTACTCAGCATGATGATTTTATCAAGGATGCAATGGGTAATGATGATGACGATGCTATGCTGGCAAAGATTCGTGAGGATGTTATCAACATTCTCATCCCACGCGTGAAAGCACAGTTGGGCGACAAGGTATTGGCTCTTTTCAATGATGACATCAAGTATTTCGTCAATCCTACAGGTAAGTTTGTTATCGGTGGCCCTCATGGAGATACCGGTCTGACAGGTCGTAAGATTATCGTGGATACTTATGGTGGTAAGGGTGCACATGGCGGTGGTGCTTTCTCTGGTAAGGATTCAAGTAAGGTGGACCGTTCTGCTGCTTACGCTGCTCGCTATATTGCCAAGAACATGGTAGCTGCAGGTGTGGCTGATGAAATGTTGGTGCAGGTAAGTTATGCTATTGGTGTGGCTGAGCCTGTCAGCATCTATGTGAATACTTATGGACGTAGCCATGTGAATATGAATGATGGTGAAATTGCCCAGAAGATTTCTCAGATGTTTGATCTCCGTCCAAAGGCTATCGAGCGTCAGTTGAAGCTCCGTCAGCCAATGTATCTGGAGACTGCTGCGTATGGTCACATGGGTCGAAAGAATGAGGTAGTGGAAAAAACTTTCACCAGCCGTTATCATGATACCAAGACTATGCAGGTAGAGTTGTTTACTTGGGAAAAACTCGATAAAGTAGAGGAAATTAAGAAAGAGTTTGCCCTTTAAAATGGGATTAGACTCAAAAAAATAGAATTTATTCCCTAGAGAGCCTGGCTTTCTAGGGATAACTTATTATTTATAGTAGAAGGATGGCGCAACAAGCAGATTCAACAATCATAGAAACTCCTGAGTCAGATGTGGCACAGGAGCCTTTAAAGCATACAGGAGAATTGACTCCGAAGCAAGTGCTGAGTTGGTTGCCCAAGAATGCGACACCTGCTCAGCAAGATTCCATGGTGCGGGCGCATATCAAACCATGTGAGATTCATTGGAGCAAAATGCCCGATACCTTGCATCTTCCTGGGCATCAGCCAGGCAAGAGCTTTAGGGACGTCAGCTTACCGCAGTATTATCGTGAGTCTTTCTTCTCGAAAGATTCGCTCTTTCATCCAGAATTGAAGGGTGGAAGATTGGGCGTGGCAGGTGACCCTGTGCCTTATACTGTAGCAGGCGATGATTTTGTCACGATTTTGCTCTTGTTCTGCTTTCTGATAGCATGTGTGGCCTTCACCAAGTCTCGTCAGTTTATCATTCGTCAGGCAAAGACTTTCTTCCGTGTACCACGATTTGGTACCACGGTGATAACCGAGACATCCAACGAGTTGCGCTTCCAGTTGTTTCTGGGATTACAGACTTGCTTACTGATAGCCATCGGCTATTTTATGTATTCCAGGGCTTCTATCAGTGATACATTTACGATAGACCAATATCAGGTGATTAGCATCTATGCAGGGTATGCTGCAGCTTATTTCCTGTTGAAGGCATTGCTCTATTCGATAACAGGGTGGGTGTTCTTTGATAAGAAAAAAAACGAACAATGGATGAAGGCATATCTCTTCTTGGTGTCGTGTGAAGGTGTACTACTTTTCCCTGCTATCATGCTGATGACATACTTTGGTTTTTCCATACAAGCGGCTGTGATTTATACACTTATTGTAGTCGGAATCATCAAAATATTGTCTTTTTATAAGTGTTTCATCATCTTTTTTCGAAGAAAAGGCGCTTTTTTGCAAATAATTTTGTACTTTTGTGCCCTCGAAGTGGTACCTCTTTTCGCTTTGTCAGGCGGATTGGTATTGATTAGTCATTATTTGAAAATAAACTTTTAGGACAAAAATGATAAAGAAGATTTTAGTTTCTCAGCCAAAACCAGCGAGTGATAAATCTCCGTATTATGAATTAGAGAAGGATTATGGCGTAGAATGCGTGTTCCGCCCATTCTTCAAGGTTGAGGGACTTACAGCGAAGGAGTTTCGTCAGCAGAAAATCAATCTGCTCGACTATACTGCAGTAGTTTTCACCTCTCGTCATGCAGTGGATAACTATTTCAAGTTGGCCAAGGAGATGCGTATTACTATTCCAGAAGATATGAAGTACTTCTGTGTGATTGAGACGATTGCACTATATATCCAGAAATATGTGCAGTATCGTAAAAGAAAGGTATTCTTTGGTGAAACAGGTAAGATTGATGGTCTCCTCGCACAAATGTCACGACACAAGACAGAGAAGTATCTCGTGCCACTGAGTTGTGTTCATAATGATGATATCAAGAATGCTCTCGACGAGAAAAACCTGAAGCATACAGAATGTGTGATGTATCGTACAGTAAGCAATGATTTCACAGAAGAGGAAATCAAGAGCTTCGATTATGATATGATGATTTTCTTCAGCCCAACTGGTGTGAAGGCTTTAAAGAAGAATTTCCCTGATTTCAAGCAAGGTGATATCGCTGTTGCTGCTTTTGGTCCCGCTACAGCCAAAACTGTAGAGGATGAGAATCTCAGACTCGATCTGGAGGCTCCTTCCAAGAAATTCCCTTCTATGACAGGTGCCTTGAAAGATTATCTCGAGAGAAATAACGAATAATTAAGTTCTGGGAGAAGTACTGAGGGATCTCTAATAAATCCGGAGCGATTTCTATGGTCCTAAGATCTCTATAGAACTGTATATTAATATAGCCTAATTGATAGGAATGTCAGAACAGAAGACTTTTACATTACCGAAACAAGAGAGGTTGTGTAGCAGGACGCTCATAGAACAACTCTTTTTGGGTCATTCCCAACATAAGAAAGAATGGCCGGTGAGGGTAGTGTATCAAGTCGTGAAAAGGAAGGATGAGGATGATGCGCAAGCGGAAGTATTGATGAGTGTGTCTAAGCGCTATTTCAAGAGAGCTGTAAAGCGCAACTTGGTGAAACGCCAACTTCGAGAAAGCTATCGTCTTCATAAGGCAATTTTGACAGATGTACTTGCTTTGCATCCGGATACTAAAATCCTCATTGCCTTTATTTGGCTTTCTGGACAAACCTATGATTCAGTGAAGGTTGAGAAAGCTGTTAAGGCGGCATTGGAAAAAATAGTAGATAGTTTGGAACGATGAAAAAGCTGCTAACTTACCTGCTGGTGATGCCGATACTCTTTTATCAAAGATGTATCACGCCATTTACTCCGCCGTCTTGTCGCTTTACACCCACTTGTTCTGAGTATGCTCGTCAGGCGATTCTGAAGCATGGACCGTTTAAAGGGCTCGCTTTGGCTATCTGGCGAATATTAAGATGCAATCCATGGGGTGGTTCGGGTTATGACCCCGTGCCGTAAGTTTCCGAAGGTGATTCGGGCCCCTTACACATATTTTATATAATATATAACAATCTCATTCGATGGCAAAAAACTTTGTTGAAGAATTGAAATGGCGTGGTATGCTGGCTCAGATTATGCCAGGTACAGAGGAATACCTCAACACCCACATGGTGTCTGCTTATCTTGGTACTGACCCTACCGCAGACTCTCTTCATATCGGTCACCTTTGTGGAATCATGATGTTGCGTCACTTGCAGCGTTGTGGTCACAAGCCTTATCTGCTTGTTGGCGGTGCTACAGGTATGATTGGCGACCCTTCTGGCAAGAGTCAGGAGCGTAATCTTCTCGACGCAGAGACTCTCTATCATAACCAGGAGGCTATCAAGAAGCAGGTATCTAAGTTCCTTGACTTCGATGGCAATGAGCCAAATAAGGCCGAGTTGGTAAACAACTACGACTGGATGAAGGACTTTACTTTCCTCGATTTCGCTCGTGTGGTAGGTAAGCACATTACCGTTAACTATATGATGGCAAAGGATAGTGTACAGAAGCGTTTGAATGGTGAGGCTCGTGACGGCTTGTCTTTCACAGAGTTTACTTATCAGTTGCTTCAGGGTTACGACTTCCTTTATCAGTATGAGAAGTATGGTGTGCGCCTTCAGCTCGGTGGTAACGACCAGTGGGGTAACATGACTACAGGTACTGAGTTGATTCATCGTACTCTCGGCAATGATGCAGAGTGCTTCTGCCTCACTTGTCCTTTGATTACCAAGGCAGATGGCAAGAAGTTTGGTAAGACAGAGAGTGGTAACATCTGGTTGGACCGTAATCGTACTACTCCTTACGCTTTCTACCAGTTCTGGTTGAACGTAAGTGATGACGATGCTGAGAAATATATCAAGATCTTCACCGACCTCGATAAGGAGACTATTGATGCTCTCGTAGAAGAGCATAAGCAGGATCCAGGTCGCCGTGTTCTCCAGAAGCGTTTGGCTGAGGAGGTTACTGTAATGGTTCACTCTCAGGAAGACTTGGATATGGCTATTGCAGCCAGCAACATTCTCTTCGGTAAGGCAACCAAGGAGAATCTTGCACAGCTTGATGAGGCTACCTTGAATGATGTATTCGCTAATGTACCTCATTATGATCTCGACAAGAACTTGCTTGGCGGAGCAGCAGTTGACCTTTTCAATCAGGAAGGTATGCAGATCTTCCCAAGTAAGAGTGAGATGCGTAAGCTCGTCAAGGGCGGTGGTGTTTCACTCAACAAGGAGAAGCTTGCAGCTTTCGATCAGATAGTAACTGCAGACGACCTTATTGATGGTAAGTATCTCTTGGTACAAAAGGGCAAGAAGAATTACTTCTTGATTACCGTGAAATAATCGTTAAAAGTATTGAAAATATTTGGTAGTGGAGAAAAAATCCACTACCTTTGCACCCGATTTATTGTCCTATGGTGTAATGGTAGCACTACAGTTTTTGGTTCTGTCAGTGGTGGTTCGAATCCGCCTGGGACAACATCTCGCAAAATAACCCTTCAAGTCTTCATGGATTTGGAGGGTTATTTTGTTATATAAGAGTTTAGTTTAGGTAGAGAAGGTTTATGCAAAAGATAGACTTGATATTTCAGCAGTATTATCGTCCGCTATGTCTTTATGCCACTCATTATCTGCATGATATCGATGAGGCTGAAGACGTGGTGCAGGATTGTTTTGTGAAATTGATAAGTAGGAACATCATGCCAGAAAACATCAAGGCTTTCTTATATACCTCTGTGCGCAATGCCTGCATCGACCGATTGCGCCGCCAGTTTCCGATAGATACGGAGATTTCTCCTTCTGACTTGAGCGGCACAATCTCTGATGATCAGGCGCAGGAATGTTCTTTCCGGGAGGCGGAACTGTGGACGGCTATCGAGCTATTGCCCGAACGATGCAGGGAAATCTTCCTGATGAGCAAGCGTGATGGCATGACTTATCGGGAGATAGCCGAAGAACTGAATCTATCAGAAAAGACCGTGGAGCATCAGATTTCCAAGGCTTTAAAGACCTTACGAGGCAAGAAAGATGATTTTCTTGCAGATTTTTTCTATATTTTACCTTTCATCCATGGGGGTATTCTGTAATTCTTGCGTTATAGCAATAAAAGAATGAATAAAAGTACAGTTATGAAAGGTAAAGAGATTATTTTTGCGCTCTCAATTCTAGCCTTGCCAGCTCCAACGTTGGCAGGCACGCCGAAGATGATGGTGGAAGCCCAGGCTGCTACCACAATCCGTCAGCAGATGGATTGGCTGCACCGCATCAGGAAAATCAACTTCGTTTATGATTCATCGCTTGATGGGGAATTGAACATCAAGTATCATGGACCAGATATCCAGCATCTTTCGGTGAAAAAGGCACTGAAGGCACTTTTCGAGAAAACTCATATTCTATATAATATCAATGCGAACTATGTGATATTGAAGCGAAAACCCGTACAACAAATATCAACATCTTACACGAATATCAATCACAAAGTTCAGCGGGTTCAGCGTCGCCATACTCTCAGCGGATACGTCCGTGACGAGAGTGGCGAATCGCTGATTAATGCCACCATTTATGATCTGACGGATGGCATCGGTACAACCACCAATGAATATGGTTTCTTTTCGCTTACCCTGCCCGAAGGCGAGCATCAGCTTCGCTTTTCGTATGTGGGCTATGCCGACAAGGTGGAGAAGCTGAATCTCTCGAAAGATATGCATCATAATATGGCACTCCGTGTTGATGGTAAATTGCCTGAGGTGGTGGTAGATGGCGACTTGAACTCTCCTCTTCTGACCACACAAACCGGCAAGCGCTCCTTTTCGAACAAGGATATCAAGACAGAGTTTGCCCTGATGTCTTCGCCTGATGTGGTGAAGACTCTGCAGCGTGTGAGTGGAGTGGCAGAAGGACAGGAGTTGGCAAGCGGACTCTATGTGCATGGCGGCAATGGCGATGAGAATCTTTTTCTGATTGATGGTACTCCGCTTTATAATACGAATCATGCGCTGGGGCTTTTCTCCAGTTTCAATGCCGATGTGGTGAAAAACGTGGATTTCTACAAGAGCGGCTTTCCTGCACGATATGGTGGAAGATTGTCGTCGGTGGTGGATGTGCGTACTGCCGATGGAAACATGAATCAGTTTCATGGTGCCTATCGCATCGGACTGCTCGATGCCAGTGTGCAGTTTGAGGGACCTATCCAGAAAGGCAAGACCTCTTATAATATAGGTATGCGCCGTTCCTGGTTGGATTTGCTGTCCCGTCCCCTGACCAAGGCTTTCTCTGATCCGGATGAGAAACTTTCGATAGGTTATTACTTCATGGACCTGAATGCCAAGGTAACCCATCGGTTCAGCGACCGTTCGAAGATAGACTTGAGCCTCTATCATGGAAAAGACAGTTGGGATGTGAAGGATGATCTGGACGAAAGCAAAGGAGATTGGTATCATGAAGGCGATTCATATAATAAGGAATTAACGAAGAGTCAGCTCAATTGGGGAAACTTCAATATGGCTTTGAACTGGAACTATCTATTCTCGCCGAAGCTCTTTGCCAACTTCACGGCTGTATATTCCCATAACCGTTCCAAGCTTTATTCTCTGGATGATGATAGAGAGATATATCCACAAACCCAGAAAGAAATGTTGTATAGCCATTTAGAGCATGGCTATACTTCTACTATCTATGATGCCGGTTATCGCACGGCTTTCGATTATCGTCCGAATCCCCGTCATCATATCCGCTTCGGTCATGACTACACGATGCATCTCTTTCGACCGCAGACAGTGATGCAACTTGACTATGTGGGCAGTGGAAGTGATGCTGAGATAGATACCCTCCGTGTGAATAGTACCAATAGGCATGTGTCTCATGAATGGTCGGCGTATGCGGAGGATGAAATCTATCTCAGTGATAAATGGAGCCTGGATGCAGGTTTTCATTTAGGATTGTTTCATATTAGCAATAAGAACTTTTTCAATATCGACCCTCGTTTCGCCCTGAAATACCAGTGGAGCCATGCGGTATCGCTGAAGGCTTCTTTCACGCAGATGACTCAGTATGTGCATAAGATATCCAACAGTTATCTGGATTTGCCTACAGATTATTGGGTGCCAACCACCAAGGATTTGAAACCGATGCGTTCTTATCAGATAGCGGCTGGCATCTATGCGCAGCCGAATCGCCACTGGATCTTATCGCTCGAAGGCTATTACAAGTTCTCGAAGCATCTTCTGCAATACAGCAGCTGGCTGGGCATCGAACCTCCGGCAGAGAATTGGGATAGTCAGGTGATGGATGGCAAGGGATTGTTCTATGGTTTGGAGGCAGATGCCACTTATCGTACCAATCACCTGACCTTGAGCGGTTCCTATACGCTTTCCTGGAACAAGCGAAAGTATGATGAGTTCTATCAGGACTGGTATTACGACAAGTATGACAATCGCCATAAGTTGAATCTTTCCTTGAGATATGATTTCAACAGGAAGGTGAGCTGCTATGCGGTGTGGAGTTATCATTCCGGCAATCATGCCACCGTGCCAACTCAGATTGTAGCACTTCCTGGTTTGCCGGATGGTGGCAATCAATACCCTGGCAGTTGGTGGAATTCGGCATCTTTTGTCTATGCCATCCCCAACAACCTGACCTTGCCGGCTTATCATCGTCTGGACTTGGGCTTTGATTTCCATCATGTTACCAAGCATGGACATGAGCGCATCTGGAACTTGAGCATCTACAATGCATATTGTCACCTGAACTCGATGTATGTCAAGGTGGATTACGATGAGAAAACAAAGCGGTTTACGGCAAAGAACAAGGGATTTGTCCCAATCATTCCTTCGTTCAGCTATACCATTAAGTTCTAAGGAATTGCATGGTGAATAGTAGATGTAGATTTATGTAAAGATAAAAAGAGATAAAAATGAAAACAATGATATATAGGGCATTTAGCCTCATGCTTTTATGTCTGGCGCTGATTTCCTGTAAGGATGATTTTGATATTCAAAAGCTGCAGGATCATTCCCGACTGGTGGTGTATTGCTTTCCTACCGAAGGTGATACCACGCTCGTCAGTGTAGCTAAGAGTCTGCCTGTAGCATCAGTAAAGGGGAATGTTGACATCTTATCCCGCGAAAAGGTAGATGCACATATTATATATAAGGTGAATGGGGTGGAGCAAACGGTGAAACGCATCGCAAACGAGGAAGAGGCTCAACTCTTTACCAGAAGCACAAACTCCGATGTCCTTTCACAACTGGTAGGCCAGTATTATGTGGTAGGCAAGCAGAATGCTGGAGATAAAATCAGTCTCCAGGTTTCTGCTCAGGATTTCTCATCTGTTTCAGCATCTACTTATATCCCAGAGAAGGTAGGAGTGGAGTTGGGCGATGTTAAATTGGAAATGAAATCATCGGATGGTTATAACTCGATAACCATTGATAGGGTAGAAGCCATTTTCCATGATAATCCTTCTTCGGAAGATTATTATTCGGTGAAGCTCAGATTACTGAATCGAGAAAAGAGCCGTGATCTGGGGCTGCTGACAGACAATGAACCCTTGTTGAACAAGAAGTCGAAGCTGGATGATGATTTCGGTATGGATGATTATGAGTATTTTGGTAATGCCTACATCTTCAATGACCGTACGATAAATGGCAAGACCTATACACTTCATCTGGATACATACTCTAATTCATATTATCAGTCATTTTATAGATTTTCTTATGTAGTAGATTTATACAAGGTAACTCCTGAATATTATCGGTTTCTCAAGAGTATCAACGATGCACAGAGCAACAGTTGGGCAGATGTGGGCTTGATGCAGGTTACGCCTACCTATTCGAATGTAAAAGGAGGCTTCGGAGTGGTGGCTGGCTACAATATAAGCTCTGTTTCGAAGTTCTTCTGCTCTTCTGATTCCGAAGATAATGGAGAAATTTAAAGGAAGAAAGGGATTCTATGATGAAGATCAACAAGAATGAACAGGAGTTTGTGCTGAAGTATTTTCAGCCGGGCAAGCTGGATACCCGGAAGGCCTTGCAGAAGGTGAAGGTTCGGGTAGGCATTGCTAATGAAGAGGTTTCGCATACTGCAACTGTATCTTTACGAATGCGTCGCATCCGTTGGATAGCTGTGGCTGCATCTATTCTGGTGCTCTTCACTATAGGCGCCTATACGCTTTTGCAGCCTAAGACGGTGACGCTTTCTGCCGAATCAGAAGTAGTGGCGTATCATCTGCCTGATGGAACGAAGGTATCGTTGATGCCTCATTCTTCTCTTTCCTATCAGGAAGATGATTGCAGAAAGGTGGATATGAAGGGCTGCATCTATTATCAGGTGAAGCATGATGAACAGCATCCTTTCGATGTAGTAGGAGAACATGGACACGTAAGAGTGCTCGGTACCCAGTTTATGGTGGATGAAAGAACGGATGTTCCCGAAGTAATGGTAACCAGTGGAAAGGTGCTTTTCACGGCTCGCAGTTCTGCTGAAGGTGTTTTCCTGATTAAAGGCAAGCGGGCACGTCTGTTGAAAGGGGCTGTCCAGCCTGAGCTGTTGGCGGATTATGATATCAACGATGTGGCATGGGCTACGCATCGCCTGCATTTCGACAACACTCCATTATCTGAAGTATTGGAGGAACTTTCTAAATTATCAGGCACAAGATATACGGCTTCTGATGAGAGCAAGCGTCTGACGGGTGATTTTGATGCAGATTCCATTCCGCAGGTCATCCAAGTGATAGAAGAAACATTGGGTGTTCAGATACGATAAGAGTTGAATAAAGCATCGTAAAAAGGAACCAATTTGAGAAAAATAGAAAATAAATTAAGAAATAAGTAAAAAGTGATATTCTTTCGTACATATTTAATAGTGAGATTCAAAAATATTTTGTATCTTTGCCCTCAGAACAAACAAATCGAAAGAAGTAATGAAGACGAATTATGAATTGAGATACGCATCCAATCCGGTTGATGCAAAGACGTATGATACCTCCCGATTGAGAAAGGATTTCTTGATCGAGACTCTTTTTGTGGCAGATGAAGTCAATATGGTGTATTCCATGTATGACAGAATGATAGTGGGTGGTGCTATGCCTGTCAATGAAAAACTGAAGCTGGAGGCCATAGAACCTCTGAAAGCTCCATACTTTACGACCCGTCGTGAAATCGGAATCTTTAATGTGGGCGAAGGCGTAGGTGTCGTTCAGGTAGGAGAAGAGGTCTTTGAGTTGGGGCTCAAAGAGGCTCTTTACATTGGTAGTGGTGAGCGTGATGTATTCTTTGAAAGCAAAGACCCAGCCAGTCCAGCCAAATTTTATTTCAATAGTACAACGGCTCATCAGAGTTATCCATGCAAGAAGGTGACGAAGGCTGATGCAATCAGTGTACACATGGGATCACTGGAAATGAGCAATGAGCGTACCATCAACAAGATGTTGGTTAATCAGGTATTGCCTACTTGCCAGTTGCAGATGGGTATGACAGAACTTGCTACAGGTTCTGTTTGGAATACGATGCCAGCCCATGTTCACAGTCGTCGTATGGAAGCTTATTTCTATTTTGAGGTTCCTGAGAGTCAGGCTGTGTGCCATCTGATGGGTGAACCGCAGGAAACACGCCATATCTGGATGAAGGGCAATCAGGCGGTTCTTTCACCAGAATGGAGCATACATAGTGCTGCTGCCACTCACAATTATACCTTTATCTGGGGTATGGGAGGTGAAAATCTTGACTATGGTGATCAGGACTTTTACGAGATTACAGACTTAAAATAATAAAATACGTATGGTCTGAAGGAGTGTTTCGGAAGACCAGTGTATGAAAGATAATCATAAACAACTATAAATCGAACAAAAACATGGATTTTTCTAAGTTATTCTCTCTTGAGGGTAAGGTAGCCCTCGTAACAGGTGCCGCTTACGGCATTGGTTTTTCAATTGCTGAGGCTTATGCCAAGGCTGGTGCAAAAATCGCTTTCAACTGCCGTAGCCAGCATCACATGGATCAGGCTTTGGCTGACTATAAGGCTAAGGGTATTGATGCTAAGGGTTATATCTGTGATGTAACTGATGAAGAGCAGGTTAAGAATATGGTAGCTGATATTGAGAAGGAACTCGGTGTGATCGATATCTTGGTTAACAATGCTGGCATCATCAAGCGTATTCCTATGACAGAAATGTCTGTAGAGGATTTCAAGCAGGTTATCGACATTGACCTTAATGCTCCTTTCATCGTTTCTAAGGCAGTTCTCCCAGGTATGATCAAGAAGGGCCACGGTAAGATTATCAACATCTGCTCTATGATGAGTGAGTTGGGCCGTGAGACTGTTTCTGCTTATGCTGCAGCTAAGGGTGGTTTGAAGATGTTGACCCGTAATATCTGCTCTGAGTTCGGTGAGTATAATATCCAGTGTAACGGCTTGGGCCCTGGTTATATTGCTACACCACAGACAGCACCTCTTCGTGAGCGTCAGGCAGACGGTAGCCGTCATCCATTCGATAGCTTCATTTGCGCTAAGACTCCTGCTGGTCGTTGGTTGGAACCAGAGGAGTTGATGGGTCCTGCGGTATTCTTGGCTTCTGATGCTTCAAATGCGGTAAATGGTCACATCCTTTATGTAGATGGTGGTATTTTGGCATACATTGGCAAGCAGCCTAAATAAAGAAGCTTTCGGCTTTCCAAAGAGAGGCTTATATAAAATGGAATAGGGCAGTCCAATACGGACTGCCCTTTATTTGTCTTAAATAATCTTTACAAATTATTCGTTGATAGCATCAGCAAGTTCTGCACCAGCCTTGAATTTAGCTACCTTCTTTGCTGCAATTTGGATCTTCTCCTTAGTAGCAGGGTTGATACCCTCACGAGCAGGGCGCTCGCTGACACTGAATGTGCCGAAACCTACCAACTGGATTTTATCACCAGCAACGAGAGCCTCTTTGAGAGCGTTAGTTGTAGCGTCAAGAGCCTTCTTTGCATCAGCCTTGCTAATACCAGCACCAGCTGCAATCTTGTCGATCAATTCTGTCTTGTTCATAATTTTTCTTTATTAAATGATTAATATTTTCGTTCCTTATCCAATTTTGCTTACAAATATAGGTTATTCCTTTTAAAAAAACAACAAAAAGAGAAGAAAAATGTAGATTTTATTGAAATTTAAGTGTAATATGCTTATTTTATGGTGCTATAACGGATATTTTTCGTAATTTTGCCCCAAATTTCGTAAAAAGATAAAGTTTTAGATTATGCGTAATATACCTATAGTTACAAAGAACTTGCTGATAGTGAATATCGTGGCTTTCCTGATTACATATATATTGGGAAAGGACGCTTCAGGTGGTTATGTTCTAAATGATCTCTTGGGACTCCATTTCTTTATGGCATCTGATTTTCAGGTCTATCAACTGATTACTTACATGTTTATGCATGGTGGTTTCGAGCATATTATCTTCAATATGTTTGCACTTTGGATGTTCGGTTGTGTCGTGGAAAGAGTGTGGGGACCTAAGAAATTCCTTTTTTATTACATAGCTTGTGGGTTAGGTGCAGGATTGTTTCAGGAGTTGGCTCAGACTATTCAGTTTTATTTTACAGCGTCTGAACAGTTTCCGGAATTGACAATATCCCAATTATGGACCATAGGACATAATAGTGCTGATGTTTTGAATGGTTGGACTACCGTTGGAGCTTCTGGTGCCATTTATGGTATTTTGTTGGCTTTTGGTATGATATTTCCAGAGGAACGTATTTTCATTTTCCCATTGCCTATTCCTATCAAGGCTAAGTATTTTGTAATAGGATATGCTGCTATCGAATTGGTTTCTGCCATCGCTACAACAGGTGATGGTGTGGCACATATTGCTCACCTTGGTGGTATGGTTGTTGGATTCTTTATGATTCGTTATTGGAGAAAACAAGTTAATGGATATAGTGGCAGCAGTGCTCGTGATGCTTTTGAGAAACTTCGTGATTCTTTAGGTGGAAAGCGTAATCGTCAGCATTTTAACTATACCCGCAATCATAATCCTCAGTCTGATAACAACTCTTACCAGTCTCATCAGCAGGATTGGGATTATAATGCCCATAAGCGTGCCACCCAAGAGGAGATAGATCGTATATTAGACAAGATTCGCAAAAGCGGCTATGATAGTTTGACAAAAGATGAGAAGCAGACTCTTTTTGACCAGAGTAAGAAATAAGCTGGTTTTTCTGGGCACAATAGATTATGATATAAAGAAATAAGTGGCAAGATGATATTTAAACAATTGAGGCAGTTTTCTATCAGGATGATTGCGGGGGCAAATATTGCTACCATAATTATCCTGTTTCTTATAGGCTTTTCAGATCATCTTCATCCGGAAAGATTTGCCATGTTGTCGAATGTAGGTTTGCTTTTCCCTGTTTTTCTCTTCATCAACTTAGGGTTTCTTATCTTTTGGCTGATATTTAAGGTGCGTTATGCGCTGATTCCTTTCATGGGGTTCATTATCTGTTATGTACCTGTGCGTGAATATATTCCCTTCAATATTCCTCGTGAGGCTCCGGAGGGTTCCGTCAAGATCCTTTCATATAATACCTGGGCTTTTGCTGAGGGAGAGATGGGGGAAGATGGCGTTAATCCTATTGTGAAGTATATCAAAGAACAGAATGCAGACATTGTATGTCTTCAGGAAGCAGGACATAATGGGGATGTGGAGAACCAGTTGGATTCTCTTCTCTACCCGATGTATGCTTATCGGGATACAACCTGGCATTTGGGAGGCGGTAATGTGATTGGCATATTGAGCAAATATCCGATTCTTTCTAAGGAACGTATCCCATATGAGTCAGCGGGAAATCTCAGTGTGGCTTATCAGTTGGAAATCAACCATGAAAAGGTACTCTTGATTAATAATCATCTGGAAACAACGGGGTTGACCTTGGAAGAACGGGCGCAGTTTAAGCAACTGATCAAGGGAAAACTGGAGACTGATACGGCTGAAATCACTTCCAAGTTGCTGGTCGTGAAATTGGGAGAGGCCACCCGTAAGCGAGCATCACAGGCAGAAGCAGTCGCAAATTACATCCGTCAGCATCGGGATATGAGTATTATCCTCTGTGGTGATTTCAATGACGGACCGATTTCTTATACCCATCGAACTATAGCCGATGGGCTTACAGATTGCTATGTAGCAAGTGGCAACGGACCGGGTATCAGTTATCATCATGCGGGATTTTTTGTAAGGATTGACAATATGATGTGTTCAGATGACTGGGAACCATATGAATGCAAAATAGACCGCAAAATATCGTCATCTGACCATTATCCTATCGTTTGTTACCTAAAAAAGCGGGATAAATAGCAAAAAAGCCTCAAATTATTCTTATAAAAGAAAAAAAATGATTATTTTTGCACGTCATTATGTTGATAATAAAGAAATTAGACGAAAATAAAATAAATAATTAATAATAAATAATAGAAATGCAAAACAAAGGAATTGTAATTTGTGTTGCCGTCTTATTGACGCTTGCAAGCATCTTCTATCTGTCATTCTCAGTAGCAACAAGCTACTATGACAGTGAGGCTGCAAAGATCAAAGACCCTATTGCCCAGCAGGACTATAAGGATTCTGTGAAGTACTTGGGTGTTTATTCTTATCAGAATTGCTTGGAAACTCAGATCGGTCTTGGACTTGACCTCAAGGGCGGTATGAATGTAATTCTTGAGATTTCTGTACCTGATGTAATTGAAAACCTCGCTGACCACAAGACAGACGCTGGTTTCACCAATGCCATGAAGGAAGCCAGAGCTCAAGAGGAAGCTAACGGTGGTGACTTTGTGTCACTTTTCATTAACGCTTATCACAAGAGCGCACCAGGTCATAAACTCGCAGAGGTTTTTGCTACCCAGCAGTTGCAGGGTAAGGTTTCTCCTCAGAGCAGCGATGCAGAGGTAGAAAAAGCAATCCGCAGTTCTGTACAGGATGCTATCGACAACTCTTTCAATGTTGTACGTACTCGTATTGATAAGTTTGGTGTTGTACAGCCTAACATCCAGAAGTTGGAAGGTCAGCAGGGCCGTATCATGGTAGAAATGCCTGGTATCAGCCAGCCTGAGCGTATGCGTAAGATGCTTCAGGGTAGTGCTAACCTTGAGTTCTGGGAGACATATAACTCTGAGGAAATTGCTCCTTATCTCCAGCAGCTTGACACTCGTCTTGCTAATGGCGACCATGAGGTAGAGGCTAAGGATTCTGTTGCTGCTGATTCTGCTAAGAAAGAAGTTGCAAAGGCAGAACCTGCTAAGGCTGCTCCTAAGTTGAACCTCAAGAAGGGTGATGAGGCTAAGTCTAAGATCAATGCTGAAGAGCAGAGTGCTGCTGCCATCAAGGCTCATCCATTGCTGGCTCGTTTGCAGTTGGTTCCTGGACAGGGTCTGAGTACTGTGGGTTATGCAAGTGTTCGCGATACTGCAGCTATCAACAAGTTGATCCATTCTGCTTTGGCTAAGCAGGTGTTGCCTTCAGACTTGAAGTTGCTCTGGAGTGCTAAACCAGCTGACCATTTGAATGTGAAGAACATCTATGAACTCCATGCTTTGAAGGTGACTACCAGTACTGGTCGCGCTCCATTGGAGGGTGATGTGATTACTGATGCTAAGGACGAGTTTGAACCTACTACTGGTGCTCCATGTGTAAGCATGAAGATGAATACTGAGGGTGCTCGTAGATGGGCTCAGATGACTAAGGCTAACGTAGGTAAGGCTATTGCCATTGTTTTGGATGGTGTAGTTTATTCTGCTCCTCGTGTAAATGGTGAGATTGCCGGCGGTAGTTCTCAGATTACTGGTAACTTCACTATCGAAGATACGAAGGATTTGGCTAACACATTGAAGTCTGGTCGTATGCCAGCTCCTGCCCGTATCGTTCAGGAGGAAGTTGTTGGTCCTACTCTCGGTGCACAGTCTATCCAGATGGGTATCATCTCATTCGTTGTGGCTTTCGTACTCTTGATGGTTTACATGGTGATGATGTACAACATCATTCCTGGTATGATGGCTAACCTTGCATTGCTTGTCAATGTATTCTTCACATTAGGTATCTTGACGTCATTCCAAGCAGCCTTGACGTTGCCGGGTCTTGCCGGTATGGTCTTGTCTTTGGGTACGGCCGTGGATGCTAACGTGCTTATTTATGAGCGTATCAAGGAAGAACTCCGTTCTGGTAAGGGAATGAAGCAGGCTGTAGCTGCCGGTTATGGTAATGCTTTCTCTGCTATCTTCGACTCTAACTTGACATCTTTGATTACAGGTGTTATCCTGCTTGTTACTGGTACCGGTCCTGTTCGTGGTTTCGCTACAACCTGGATTATCGGTATTGTTGTATCATTCTTTACTGCTGTATTCTTGACTCGTTTGGTTTACGATTATAAGTTGAATCACGACAAGTGGATGCATTGCAAGTTTGATACTCCAGTTTCTCACAACTTGATGCAGGGCAAGAAGTACAAGTTCATGTCTATGTACAAGACTACCTTTACTGTAGCAGTTGTAGCAGCTGTCGTATTCATTGGTAGCTTTGTAGTTCGTGGCTTGAGCAAGAGTATTGACTTCACCGGTGGTCGCAACTATGTAGTTCAGTTTGAGAAAGCTGTAGAGCCAGAGCAGATTCGTACCGTTCTTGGTGATGCATTTGTCAATGCAGATGGAACCAAGGCTAACACAAGTGCTATTGCTATCGGTACAGATGGAAGAACCATCCGTGTATCTACCAACTATATGATTGAGAGCAACAGTCCTACAGTAGATGATGAGGCTGAAACAATCCTTTATAATTCATTGAAGAAGGCTGGTTTGGTTTCTCAGCAGAATGTTGAGGCTTTCAAGAATCCAGATGTACGCCAGGGCGGTTCTATCATCAGTAGTACAAAGGTAGGTCCTTCTGTAGCTAAGGATATTACAATGGGTGCTATCTACAGTGTGCTTTTCGCATTGATAGCTATCTTCCTCTACATTTTGCTCCGTTTCCGCAACGTAGCATTCTCTGTAGGTTCTACTATCGCTCTTGCATTTGATGCTTTGACTGTTGTTGGTTTCTACTCACTCTTGTGGGGCCTTGTACCATTCTCATTGGAGATTGACCAGACCTTCATCGGTGCTATCCTGACTGTGGTAGGTTACTCTATCAATGATAAGGTGGTTGTGTTCGACCGTATCCGTGAGAACATGAAGCTTCATCCTAAGGGTGATCGCCAGCAGCTTTTCAATGCTTCTATCAATGAGACATTGGCACGTACTATCAATACTTCAACTTCTACCTTGATTGTGTTGCTCTGTATCTTCATCCTCGGTGGTGACAGTATCCGCAGCTTCGCATTCGCTATGATTTTGGGTGTTGTATTCGGTACATTGTCTTCTATCTTCATTGCTTCTCCAATGGCTTACATCGTTCTTGGTCGTAAGATTAAGGAAGAGCCTGCTGAGGCAGAGGTTGTTGCTGTTAAGTAATACTGGGCAGATCAATAACCATATAGAAGCGAATTAACATGAATAATTTCTCCGTCTGGTGAAAACCAGATGGAGAAAATGTTCCAAAGAGAATGTGAATGTTCTAAAGAGGATATTCTATGAAGTGAATATTTTGAATGAAGGACATTTCAATGATTTGAGGAACTGAAAGATATAATAAAAGGTCGCATTCCAGAAAGGAAGCGACCTTTTATCGTATCAGCTTGAATGCTGATAACTATCTCCATGTGATTCCACCGAGAATCGAACTCGGATCAAAGGTTTAGGAAACCTCCGTTCTATCCATTAAACTATGGAACCCTTTGTGGATAGTTTGGATTGCTTGTAAGATGGCATGAACAGCAATCTGTCTGCAAAGATAATGTAAAAATCTGACTTGACAAAGAGAATAGGCAGAAAATCAATGTTATTTTGTTGAGAAACCTTCTAAAATTTGTAATTTTCATGTGTGGATACGAATTTAAAATCTCATAATTATGTTTTTATCTCTTCTTTTATCTTCCTTTTTCACGTTTGTAGAGTTGAATTGTGAAAACCTTTTCGATACCGTACATGATTCTCTGAAGAATGATACGGAGTTTCTGCCAGAGAGTGATTATCACTGGACAAGAACCCGATATTGGAAGAAAATCAATCATCTTTCCCAGGAAATTATTGCTTTAGGAGAGTTGGCTACACCTTATTATATATATAATGGCAGTCTAAGCCAGAGTAAGAAAAATCAGTTGCAAGGTAAGGGACGCCAAAATCAATGGCATTTGCCGGATTTGGTGGCTCTCTGTGAAGTAGAAAATGATTCTGCTATGATTGCTTTGACCAAGCGTTCTCTGTTGCGCAAGGCTGGTTATGAATATGTGATGACCTCCTCTCCTGATGAGCGTGGCATAGATGTAGCGTTGATGTATCAGCCTTTTTCATTTCGTCTGCTCCATCATCATGCTATACGTATCAAGCGTTTGCCTGAAACTCGTCCCACTCGTGATATTCTTTATGCCAAAGGAATTTTGATGGGGAAAGATACGCTTCATGTTTTTGTAGTTCATGCCCCAAGTCGTAGGGGAGGCGAGGCTGCTTCCCGTCCTTATCGTCTGCAGGTAGCCAGTCAGTTATCGCAGGCTGTAGATTCTATCTATTCTTTTAATAATGATGCTAAGATTATCGTGACAGGTGATTTCAATGATTATTCTGATTCTCCTGCATTGCTGTTTCTTGAGCATCATCAGTTGGTGAACATCAGTCAGGATGCGCATGGACGGAATGGAGCTAAGGGTACTTATCGTTACCATGGAGAATGGCGCAGTCTTGATCAGATGTTGTGTAGTCAGTCTTTGGTAGGGCAGAAAATCGCTTGTGAGGTGGGAGATTTGCCTTTCCTTTTGCAGGAAGACGATAAATATGGTGGTAAGAAGCCATTTCGTACCTTTCTGGGTCCCAGGTATTTAGGAGGGTATAGTGACCATTTACCACTTGTTGCATGGTTTAAGTTATAGGTTGTCGTGAAATAATCTTGATATTCTTTGCTATATATATCCTATGTTTGCCAATATTCGGTAAATATACGGAAAAGCCATAGAACAGACTAATTGACATAACAGAATATTGCCCAAATTGTGGTCCTTAGTTTGGGCACTTGTTGCCCGCCTCGTGAGCACCGGTTGCTCGTCTCATGTTCACCGGTTCCCCATCACGTGGTCCCCGAGGGACCGCTTGGAGAGCATGGCAGGATCTGTAGTTTCCTATATTTAGTTGACTACATTAGCTTCTGGTGAAGTCAATTTCATCAGAGAAGTGTTCGAATTCAACATCATGATATCCGTAACTATCGAATAGTTGTTTGATGTATTCCTGTTGTTCTGGCAGGAGTTTGAGTTTTCCCAATTTGTATCGGTAGTATTGTCCTTTACTGCCGAGATATTCTCTCATTTTGGCGCGTAGGGCAGGAGCGTCTTTCACTTTTATTTCGGCAAAGAGTTTGTCGAATCCCCATGCCATTTTCACGACACGCAGTGGTGTGAAGTACTTGCATTTTCCGTCTTTCTGAGCATTTGGGAAAATGGCTTCTCCTCTATCCTTCTTGTCTTTATCGTAGAGTGCAGATAGATAGTGTATGCATTTGTCTTTCATCGGACATGGTTCGGTGAAGCAGTAGGTGATGATACTAGGTACGTTTCCATACTCAAAAGCTTGTTTCAACAGTTCCTTTTCATCCATGTTTCTTTAAGTATTAAGAATAAAACTTTTTTGTTTTATTAAACGCAAATATAGCCTATTTATTGCCTGGGGATGGGATTATTATCTGTTCTTGAATACATTTTTTATGTTTTTCATGTATTATTCTTGTATCTTGTGCAGATACAAGGGTTGTCTATCGAGAGGGTGTGTCATAAGTCTGTGACGCACCCTCATTTGTTTATACGACTTTATCCGAACAGGTCGTCCATTGTAATTTGTACTTGAGCCAAGGCTGCATACTGTGTAAGTCGCACGCCAAAAGTAGTAATCATCGTTGTGATAATACCACTTTTTATCCCTGTTTCTGCCACGAAATCAGCCATACGATTACGAATGCGCATATCCTCCTCCTTAGTGATCGTGTAAGGCATCTGCGAATACTTGATTTCGCATAGATTCACGAGATTATCGGCACGTTCTATCAGTAAGTCGATTTGCGCAGCTGGCTTTGAAACCTTACTTCGCCAAGAATAATACTCGGTATGGATTTGGTCTATCCCCAAGAAATGCTTGATTTGAGGAATATGCAACATACAAACTCGCTCAAAAGCCAAGCCATACCAAGTATTTTGACGAGGTTTTCCCATCAAGTGAGTCCAATATCCCGTGTCCGTCGTACCAGGATGGCAAAACGTCATATAAAATAATGTATAGAGGTCGGTGAGCTGAAAGATTTGATCTTTCTGCTTTATCTTCTTATCCCTGGTATTATACCCTCTTACGAAATCGCAATTTATCAAGTCACTAAGAACCTTTGTCAAAGTTCCACCCGATTTCAGCTTCAATTTCTCCATGATTTCCTTTCGGGTCATACCTTGTCTGCATGAGGCAAGTACCTCTATGACACGCATATAGGCCTCAGAATTTCTAAACAAGGACGAATATAGTCTTCCATATTCTCGCTTCAGTTCAGCGTGGGATGAGAAAAACAATCTGTCGACATTCCCTTCCACACCTTGCTTTTTATCCAACAAACTGAGATAATAAGGCACCCCACCAAGGATGCTATATATCTGAAGGATAGAAATGCGAGTCCATGAGAATCCATAAGCTTGCAGCAGCAGTTCCGTCTCACGAAGAGTAAAAGGAGCAAGATACATCTCGTGCGTTATCCTATTATGAAGCCCACCATGACTATCTATCAGATTAGCTATCATCCACGACGTGGCACTGCCACAAACGATAAGCATGATTTCACTTTGGTAAGCTGCCCATCCGTTCCAAAAGTGCTCAAAAGCCTGTTGGAAACCAGATTTCGGCGTATCCAAGCATGGTAGTTCATCGATAAAAACAACGAGTCGTTCTCCTTTCATTTTTGCCTTTAACAACTGTTTTAATGCCTCAAAAGCCTCTGTCCAATTCGTAGGAATAGGCTGTTTGGAATCTCCATATTCCCTCAGCGCAAACCCGAAATTAGAGAGTTGCGCCTCAGCTGGTGCCTCTATAGACCCAGACATATCAAAGGCAAACTTATCACGGAAGAGATTTCTCACAAGATAAGTCTTGCCGATACGACGCCTGCCATATACAGCCACAAACTCAGCTTTGCCAGAATGATAATATTCTGTCAACAGCTCGATTTCTTTCTTTCGTCCGATAATTTGCTCCATACCTTTTTTATCTAACTTTAATGATGGTGCAAATATAAGATAATTATCCGAGAAAAACAAGGATTCTTTAGCCAAATCGATGAATTTTAACTCGATTTGGCTATAGAATAGGTTATACTTTAGCCAAATCGAGCAATTTTCCTTCGATTTGGCTATAGAACGCCTTGTTGTTACCTTTCTATTTCATCCTTTCAACTATCCCTTAGAACTGATAATAAACTGAGCCCACTTTAAAAAGTAAGGCTGTTTAAAATGTTTATATTTCACGAAAATAATCTCTGATTTATGCCGTTATCTGGAGTGTTTTTCGTATCTTTGCCATGCTTAAAGAAGTTTTCTGCAAAAATACAAATCTTTTGCGGAAAGGCAAAGCCCGAGCTTGTGAAAGTTTGGGCTTTGTTGTAAATAAAAATGTTTTTTAAAGATTTCGTATCTGTGAAAAGGCAAAAAATAAAAAGGGGTGCGTCACAGACTTATGACACACCCTCTTCTATTTTCCTATCATATCTATAGTTGTGCCGTTAAGTTAAGTAGTCAAATAGTCTTCAAGTAAGAATGGGATGACTCCGACATATATTACTCCATCATCATCTACCCACATCTTTTGGCTACCATCGAGTACTACAATTTTACGGAAGAAGTCGTCTGTGTTATGCAGAGAGAATGTTTCTTGTCTTTTCTTTTCGGGAGTGTTGACATTTAAGGCAGATTGAATATATACCTTTTCGCTGCCAATGTTGACTACAAAATCAATTTCATATTGACATCGTTTGCGTTTGCCGTCAAGCATTTGGTCAACCTCTACAACTCCAACATCAACATTGTACCCTCTATGCAAAAGCTCGTTATACAACATATTCTCCATTAAATGTGAGCGTTCTTGCTGCCTAAAGTTTAGCTTGGCATTTCTTAATCCAAGATCAACTGCATAGTACTTCTGGATGGTATTGAAATACTTCCTTCCTTTGACGTTATATCTTTTTGCACTGTTAAAAAGAAAGGCATCTTCCAGATAGTCGAGATAGTTTTTTATTGTGTGATCTGATGTTGACTTATCTAATAGTGAAGCAGCTGTACATGCCAGTTTATGAGGGTTGGTCAGTGATCCTATAGATGAGGATAGTGCATCTACTAAAGCACTTAGAACAACATCGTCTTTTAGCTTGTATCTTTCCACAATATCCTTCATATATACATTTGTAAAAAGTCCTTGTAGATACTTGGCTTTTTCTTTCTCATCTTGCTCTAAAACAGCTAAAGGCATGCCGCCATACATCATATATTGTTCGAGAGCATCTGCTTTTTCTAATTTGGAATATTCAAAGAATTCTTTAAAGGTTAAAGGAAAAATCCGAATCTCTGTACCACGATCTCGAAAGTTGGTCACTATGTCTTTTGATAGCATTTTTGAATTAGAACCTGTAACATAGATGTCAAGATTTGGGCGAGACATCAGGTCATTCAGTACATCATAGAAAGTAACATATAGCATATCTTTGTCTTCCTCTGGTACTAAAGATTCATCTATATCCGTATTCTTTACTTTATATGATAATTGAATTTCATCTATCATCACGTAATATTTCTTATCTTCAACTCCTGTTTGCTCTATTATATAGTCATACAGTTTGTTGGGATTTCTGAACTGGATGTTGGATTTTCTGTCTAATGCAAGTTCTACAAAGCTATCAGCACTGACGCCACCCTCTATAAGCTTTTGCTTAAAAAGGGTGTTTAGTAGGTATGATTTTCCGCAGCGTCTGATGCCGGTGATAATCTTTACCTTTCCATTCCATCTTTTCTGCATAAGCAGAGATATGTATTCCTTTCGCTCTATTACCATATTTTTAACTTTAGACGATTCTTACTGCAACTTTTGTCGCAATTGCGACTGTTTTTGCACTGCAAAGATAGACATTTATATTGAAATTCCCAAATCTTACTGCAACTTTTGTCGCAATTGCGACTGTTTTTGCAGTAGAACGCGGAGAATATGCATATAGAACACTTCTGTTATATAGATTTGTTTCTGTTTCAAAAAGCGCAGAATCCCGTCTGCAATATGTGTTCGATACTGCGTCATCGAAATCTTTGATCTCCGATTTCTATAATTGTTCCATCAAATCCGGCTTTAGCAAGAAATCCATTAACCCGACAATATAAAATCCATTGTTGTCATGATATGGTTTTATGTCATCGCGCATTATGATTATCTTCTTAAAGGAATCATCATCAGAAAGTTTGACTGCGGATTTTGTTTTTATAATTGTACTCATATCAATAACTTTAGAATAAATCAGCCAATACTATGGAGATGATTCCTGATGCAACAGCACTTAAAATCCATAGGAAGACTTGTAATGCACGTCTTACAGTAAAATGTACACGAGCCCAGTGAACATCGGGAGCTGTTGTATCCATGAGAAGTTCCAATTCGCTATATTTATTGTAGGCCTGCTGATAAATATCTAACGCTTCGTTAGTATTGATACTTTCTAAAATCTTAGCTTTACGTACAGCTCTTACTGCATCAGAGCGTAGAGATTTATATTTTGGATAAAAAGTGCCGTTTTGTAGCACCGTCAAATCCACATGTCTTGTTTGTTTTTCAAATAATAAAACCGAATCGTGAATAGATAAGTTCAAACACTTATAGCAGTCAAGTATAATTCTAAGCACATGACGTTCTGCTTTATGTATTTCGGCATTTCTTTGCTCTGAAGTTATATCTTTAAAATAGCATCGAGCAATATGGTCATGCAATGCACGTATTTCATTAAATAATGGTAACGGGAACTGTTCTGTTCTCGCTTCTACTTCTGCAATAAGCGGTTTGATAATCGTATTGTAGTCGTCATATAAAGCTATAATTTGCTTGCTATTATCCATTTTAAATTCGTGCTAAACGTTTATCTATATCATTTTTTGAAACTAAACGTTTGAAAAATAAATAGACAGACCCTCTACTAACCATGTTTTTGAGAGAGAATGCAGGGGTGAGTTTTTTGCCAATACGAGCCTCGACAAGTGCATCTAACTCTTCCGCACTCATCTGCAATATCTCATCGTAAGTTTTTCCTAACTTCCGACTTAATGTTTCTCGTGTCTGTTCATTCAGTATATGCATAAAACTCATTCTTACATTAATTAATGCAAAGGTAATTATTTCTCTGTTATCTTCCAAGTATTTTTTACGAATTTAACACAAAAAATATCAATGGGTGATAATAACGCAGAATCCCGTCTGCAATATGTGTTCGATATTGCGCATCAACATCTTTAGCCCTTTGTTACGTTATCTAATATAGTAATCAAAAAATTGACTTATACTATAAAAAGTTTCCATCCAAAAGGCGATATTTTAGTCTATGACAATCCAAGCAGTTGAAGCATTCATATAGACAATGAAAACGGGATGGTTCCAATCGAACCATCCCGTTTTTATTGGGTGAGCCTTAGTTATTACTAACTTTATTTGATGGCCCTGGTCTTTATATTGACGTGATCAGTTCGTGTTTGTTTATGAACCGTCTCGCCGTAATACTCGATTTAGGATTGGCATAAAACTCGTCTGTCTGGCTCTTCGTCATGGCATCGTTGCAGAAGGGTAACTCTGGCGTATGAAGTCCTCTTGCAACTCGTCGGTGTTCACCACCAGACTTGGCGGATAGATACTCCATTACATACTTTTCTCCCTATAGTTGGGTGGTACACTTTTAAGTTAGAATCTACATATCTATATCTTTTGCAAAAAAAACTGTCTTGCTACTCAGAACATTCGCGGCGTGGCTCTTTCGCGCTACGAATGTGCTGAGATGCAAGACAGGTTTTCTGTTTTCATTCAAGTCTGAATCCTATCAGAAGTCAGAGAAAGCATTGTCATCAAAGAACCAATCAGTCTTTTTGGCATAATCACCCTCTGATACGCTTCCTGTGTTATCAGTACTTAAATCTGTACTACCATCCATCGAATTGTGCGGAGCATCAGGAGCTGCAAACGTGCTGTTAGCATCACCTTGGAGACTGTTAGAGAGTAGTTTTGACTCTTCTTCATATTTTATAAAGAAGATTGTCGGAATAATATAATCTTTTTTCATCTTTGTAACAATTATTTCTTTACATATTTCTTACCATTAACTATATAAACGCCTTTAGGCAGTCCGTTAAAATTAAGAGCTTTACTACGAACCAACTGTCCATCTATGGAATAGACATCAGCAGAATGAGTAAGGATACCACTCTCAAAGAGCAGATTTTCAATGCCTGTAGTATTGTCTTCATCATTCTCAAAACCGTTTACATTCATATTTTGTAGCGAAATCGCCTTTGCGCCAGCAGTTTCCCTATTAAAATAGATGTAAGATCGGTAAGGTTTTATCTTCATTCCATCTTTAGGAATACGTGAGAGAACACCCTTATTCGTCACTACGTAAGATCCTTCATTAAGCGTAGTATTAGTGAATGTACCCTTAAAGACGAGTGCATCGCTCTGCATTGACTTTGCAACAGGATATGTATTTCCATCAGTTCCTACACTAAAAAGCGGACTGTCAGCCTCACCGAATGTGGCGCGGGTTGTTATGCTATTGATGACTGAATGGTCTGTCTTATCATTATCTGCCTTATTGGTAGGGAAAATAAGATAAGGATAACCGGCGATGATGTCCTGATTGGCATGCTCGATAAACATCACTTTCTTGTTGGAAGTGTCGATGTTTTTCATCAGCACCACCATGGTTCCGTCGCCGAAGACCTCCTCTATCTGTCTCCTATTGATGGAATAAGGCAGACAGATGGCATTCCAATAGTTCTTGTAGAACGTGCGATTAAGTTTGACATTCGCATTCTTTGCATCAGTAGGCGCAGAATAGTCTTTTCCATCCTCAAGCACGACATCTTTGACTTTTGAAGCGTCAACAATTTCACCTGTTGCCCTCCATTCATCATGCTTAGCGTCTGGTTTCACCTTATGATATTTAGCATGTATGCCTTTCTCGAATGTAAAGCCTGCCAGTCCGAGCTTTGCCGTATTTGAGAAGATGTAATAGGTCTTGCCAGGAAGCACATTGAATGTATATCTGACAATGCCCTTAGTGATCAGCACATGTCCATCTTCATCTTTGCCAAGTTTGAAGACGTGCTGCTGCATACCCGGATTAGGCCAGTTGTCGAGGAATGACCATTTGTCATCAAATTCTTTGATGTTGTTAGTGAAGGAGTTCATTGTTGCTGTATTATAAGCGAACTTTGGATCGCCCCAGCGATACTCGGCTCTGGCGCGTCCATCATCTTTCCACATCTGCGCTGCCACCTTACTCTTGGTGTCCGCCACCACTTCTTTGACTATCTCGCCTTTCTCATCAGCCACATATACCTTCTTGACTGTAACGTCGATAGGCTCATCTTCGTTATCGTGACTGACACAGCCCTCCTGCATCACATAGACAGAGATCAATCCTGCATCTGTAGGCTCTATCTTGATGTGCGAACCACGGCAAGGCAAGAGCCAAGGTGTCTCGTTGGCAACAGAGTTGTTGTTTGTCGGGGCAGAATAGTTGCCTGTTGTATTGTCATCCCCCTTCAGTTGCTCGCTCTTCGCCGCATAACTGCCATTTGTGGAGAACGTCGCTTTGGCATCATTGAAGAATTCATGGAATACATCTTCTTCCGTCTGACGGCTATTAGTAAGGTAACCATTTCGGTCAGCATTCTTCTCGAATTTATGTCCTTTCCATAATTCTTTTTTCGAATATGAGTCTGTATTACCATAATAAGTACCATTATTATAAGTCCATCCTCCGAGTGTCACTCCGACTGTCTTGTCATCATTATACAATGTCTGACCGACCGTGTAACCCTGATCATCAGCCACCTTGCAGAATGTACCTTCCTTTGGCTCCACTACAATCTCATAGGATGAGAAGATACGATTTGATGGCTCAAAGGCATACTGGTCATAGATGTCACAATCATACTTATTCTCGTCATTGATGAGCTCTGCCGTTATCACAGTGCTGCCGGCTATGCCATGCAAAGTGACGTTTCCTGTAGCGTCAATGGAAGCCACATGAGGAGAAGAACTCGTATACTTGAATTTATAACTCGTATCATCAGTGTGTACTCCATTGACATACAG
Source organism: Segatella hominis (assembly GCF_019249725.2). Taxonomy (NCBI): domain Bacteria; kingdom Pseudomonadati; phylum Bacteroidota; class Bacteroidia; order Bacteroidales; family Prevotellaceae; genus Segatella; species Segatella hominis. Next base: position 2,735,968 of record NZ_CP137559.1, on the reverse strand, counting down.
GGCCTTACATGGAAGTGACTCTTTAGTAGGATTCTTCACCACACTAACCACATTATTATTATTCGAATTATCCACAAACTTTATCTGTGCGAAATTCTTGTTAGTGGCTTCCATTCGGATTATGTCTATGTCAGATGGCATAGTAATGCTGTTTTCTCCAGATGTTGTACCACCAACCTTGAACAATATTCTATCACAATCCTGACTTGGCGAAGGAATAGTTACATTCTTTAACTCAGCATTATTCCAATTCACATTATCATCTTTCTTGTTCTTGTATTCCATCCTCACATACGTACCCTCTACCAGATTGGAGAACACCACCTTGACGCCCTGTGAAAGATGGAGAGCACCGTTCTTTGCATCTATCTGTATCTTTTTACCATTAGTGACAAACCGCAAGCCCTTGAAAGCAGGTATCTCAGTGATTCCATCATAGGTCAATGCTGCTGCTGAGGAGAAATTGGTATTGAGCGTATAAACGCCATTGGATGAAGCCCACATGTTCTTGTTCAGCAAATCAGGATTGAAGAAAATGTTGTTTTCCAGATTTCGATCGAAATGCCAAACTGACGGTGAATAGTTCTTCTTCTTGATAATCTCATTGATCTCACGCTTTGACAGCACACGATTATAGATTACGATGTCGTCATAGGCAAACGCCACGTCATAGCCGAATTCCACATTGTTGGCATTGGCGCCACCGAGCACTATGCTTTTCAGTCCTTTGATACACCCTTCCAGCGAGCTGGCATTATGCGTGGCATAGCCACCCAAACATGTCGGTTCTCCATCTACATACATATTAAATCGTGACAGGTTGTCATACTTCTGGTAAGTGATGTAATGCCAGTTGCAGTCCTTATAGAAATTCTTGTTGTAGAAATCCGTGTTGGACTTTGTGTCACACAACTCGCCAAAACTGCTTGTACCGCTATTATAATCGAATGTAGTATCATTCACTCTCATATAGCCGGTAAGTCCACCACTGCAGGTGATATTAAACATATGAGGATTATATATTCCGTTATTTTGATCTGGATTCGGTCCATTATACGTATCTCCTGCAATATAGAACATTGACGGCTCGTCATAAGCCAGTCCGCGATTGACTGCTAAATCTCCATTTACCCAGAATCCTATTGTCACCTTTCCTGTGGTTTGTATTCCAGGTATACCGTCATGGCCAGAAAGGGAATTCTTCTCACCCAATACTACACGCATATAGTCTGACGCGCCATATCTGTCATAGATATCTGCATCAGGGATATTCTGGAAATAATGTCCGAAAACAGCATCCTTCACGATATACTTATCCTTATTGACAATCTTGCCATCTTGGATGCCAAGTCGGCTGATCAGATAGTGTTTCATATTTTTATTATCTGATTCGTTTGCGACATTGTATTTTTCTTTACCGTCTTGTATATATTTTTCTGTTGTAGGATATATATCGACACCATCATTTTCATCCTTTTCGAATGTCAACTCAGCCAATTTACCGTCATCGAGGTTGATGGAGGCATTATCCTGGCTCTCATCCTTTACGCCATCTGGTCTGTAGGATCCTTTATGGATTTCAAGCAGGGTGCAGGCACTGTTGGGATCTGAAAACTTGAGCTCAAGAGAAAACTCCGCGCCCTCTCCTACTTCAAACTCATACAGCACATTGTAAGTTCGAGTTTCCGTGGTGCCACTATTGTCATCTACCTTTCGTGCAACGGTCTCTGCACCTGTGAGGATATTTCGCAATGTCACTGATGATACTCCTTTCGTGCTCGCCATCTGAGCATAAAGGGTGTGCTTTCCTGGAGTGAGCTGGATGGAATTATAGACATTATGATTGCCGTTACAATTTGGATCAGCACTGGTACAATTATGGATTGAACACTTAGTATAGCCTCCTCCACCGTAAGTCAGCGACCAGTTATTGTCATTTACCTCATGCTTCCAACCGTAGTAAGAGGGGCTTGAGCTGTTGGTAATATTCTTGTTTATCGCTGGCATATCCCATTTCCACTCTATGTCAGACTTATACATATCTGTGGTCTTGTCTTTGAAGAAATTCCAAAGATAAGCAGGTGCGCTCGCTTCCACATTATGCCAAAGTCCATCAAATGTGACAGTGGTGACAGGCACTCCATTCACACCTGTGAAATCATATCTCTTGAATTTATGCTCTTCACCATTCTCTCTGGTCGTAGCCCAGTCCTTATTACTAACCTGATTTGAGAGGCCGCATCCATTGCGGAACAGAAGGTTTTCTATGATGGTGTTGAGATGCTTGATGCCAAGTATTTGATCACTATTGCCATGCAGATGGATAAACGGAATAGGGTTTTCCGTAGCGAGGTTCATGTGAAACTCATTGAGAGGGTAGCCACTGCATGAACCGTATGCCGCAAATGTGCCATTGAGCACTTTCGCACAAGCGTATGTCATCATGCCGCCCATGGAGAATCCACAGAGGTAGAACTTCGTCGGATCGACGGAGATATAGCTGTTGGAAGCGTTCTTTGTCTTGTAGTCAGCCTGTATCTTATCCACAAGTGCCTTGATAAACTTAGTATCTGCATTCTCTTTTCCAGTGGCTTCCCAACCGGTAGTGCCACCAAAACCGGCCTTCCAGTCGTCACCGGGATAGTCTGCTTTATCCTTTTCAGCATCTCGTCCTTGAGGATAGACCACAATGAATTTTTTCTCCTCGGCGAGTGAGGTGAATAAGGGCTTTCCAGGATCCTTCGGATCATCTGTACCACCACGTCCGTGGAGAGAGAATACCACTGGCACATTCTCTTGTCCTTTCACAGAAGCAGGTACATAGAGCCAGTATTCACGGGTTTTGCCATCGACATTTATAGTGCGTGCTACGTTATCGGTCTTTACACCAAACTCAATATCATCAATCAGCACCTCGCCACACTTACCATAGTTAATCACGATGACGTTATAGTCTGTACGGTCGGCAGTTACCTCACCTTCATAAGTAGCCCAACTACCTGTTACATTTTTTTCAAAAAATGCTATCTGTTCGTAAGATCCGGTATTGTGCTGCATAATCGCCTTGATTTTGCCGTCTCCACTGACTTTTTTTGCTTTTAAGCGAAAAACGTAAGTTGTTCCTTGTGTAGCAGCAAAATTGTATTTCAACTGTGCATCCCAGTCATTTGAAGCCTGTTTAGGAGTAAGACGAGCACACTGCGAGCCATCAGGACCGCCGATTGGCTTTAAGGATCTACCGCAACAGTTTCCCTGTTCTTCCCAGCTGCCCCAACCAGAATCAAACGTCGAACTATTACCTTCCAGCAGATTTCTAGCGATGTTAAGTGATTGAGCGCTACAATTAGCCCAAATAGCATACAATACAGTTAAAATTAAACATAATTTTTTCATAACATAAATTTTTACAAAGAAACATCAATACAAACAATGGTGATTCCAAAATGATTAAACGTATATGTTCCCAAATGTGATGATTTTATATTCGCGGGGGACAATGGTACTTAAGATTTTATAATTTTAGCGTTGTTTTAATTCCAGATTTACTCTGAAAATGCGATGCAAAATTACAACTTTTCCGATGATTTATATTTCTATAATATAACAATAACTTTCGCTAATGTTACATAAAGAGGGAAATATACGAAAATGCTACATGAGGAAAAGTTCGTGTTACACCAGAGAAAGTTGTCCGATTTTTCCGAAAGACAGCAGGGGGATTACATGACACTGCGAAACTCTTCACCAATCCCAAAAGAACCTCGTAATCAGTGCCTAAAAATAGAGCCCCCAGCTGAAATTCAGCTGAGGGCTCTTAAGATATATTCAGTTATGGAATCTGAATCAGATTATAAAGGTTTATATTCTACGAATGCTTCCATCGCCTCATAGCAAGCAAGACCCAAGTTATCATACAACTGGGCTGTAGCGCGGTTTCTGTCTTCCGCACGCTGCCAGAAGAGACGGTCGTCATTGCCGAGGAAAGGAGCACTTTCCATCTGAGACTGGTGCTTCAGGATAGAATTACGCTTAGCACGCAATTCCTCTGGGCTCAATGGAACACACATCTCGATGTTCTCAATCTCCCATTCTGCCCATGCTCCACGATACATCCAGATGCGGCAATCCTTCAGCCACTCTGCGCCAGCCTCCTTCTCGAGGTCGATGGCTGCGAGTACGGCGTCAGTACACTTGCGGTGTGTGCCATGAGGGTCTGCCAAGTCGCCAGCTACATAGATCTGATGAGGCTTCACCTCCTGCAGCAACTGTCTTACTACTGCTACGTCCTTCTCGGTCATAGGGAGTTTTTCTATCTTACCGCTCTCATAGAATGGAAGGTCGAGGAAGTGGACATGATCCAGCGGGATCTCATTATAGGTACAAGCAATACGTGCCTCGCCACGACGGATAAGACCCTTGATGGTAAGAATGTCTCTTGTATCGAAGTCGCCCTCCTTCTTGTTGGCAAAGAATGTCTTGATCTCCTTGTACTTGTTGGCGATGATGCTGTCCTTGGATTCTGCAAAGAGCTGATTGAAACCATTGATGAAGTGCATGAAGCGTGTTACTTCCTCATCACCTACTGCGATGTTGCCGGATGTCTCGTAAGCCAGATGCACGTCGTGGTGCTGCTGAACCAGACGGCGGATGGTTCCGCCCATAGAGATAACGTCATCGTCTGGGTGTGGAGAAAACACTACGACACGCTTTGGATATGGTTTGGCACGCTCTGGACGATAGGTATCGTCAGCGTCTGGTTTACCACCAGGCCAACCGGTGATCGTATGCTGCAAGTCGTTGAAAATCTTGATATTAGCATTGTATGCAGAACCATAGAGAGCCAACAGCTCGCTCAGACCATTCTCGTTGTAGTCCTTGTTGGTAAGCTTCAGGATTGGTTTGTCGATCTTCTGGCAGAGCCAAACCAGTGCAGAACGTACCAGCTTGTCTGTCCATTCGCATGATGAAACCAACCAAGGGTGCTCAATACGGGTAAGATGGGCAGCTGCACTCAAATCCAATACCACCTGTGCGTCTGGGTGAGTCTGCAGGAAAGTAGCAGGCAGGGTATCTGTGATGTTGCCCTCTATCACCTTCTGCATAATCTCAGACTTTTCGTCGCCCCATGCTGTCAGGAATACGGTCTTGGCTGTCAGGAGAGTGCCAACACCCATTGTGAGTGAACATGGAGGAACCTGCTCCTTGGTCTTGAAGCTGTTTTCCATCTCCTCGCGTGACATGTTGCCGATGAGGATGATACGGGTGAGCGACTGGATGCTTGACCCCGGTTCGTTGGCTGCGATATTACCCATGCGGCCGATGCCGAGGATGGCAACGTCGAGACCACCGAAGGTCTTGATGCGCTGCTCATAGAGGCGGCAGGTGTCCTGTACAGCCTCCTGTGCGATGCTGCCATCGAGGGTGAAGATATTCTGTTCTGCAATATCCACGTGGTCGAGGAAATGCTCCTTGAGCTGGTTGATGCTGCGGATAGAACTGTCCTTGCGGAGTGGGTAATACTCATAGGCATTGAATACTACAACATTGCGGAAACTCAGCTTCTTCTTCTCGTAGCGGCTTACCAATTCATCATATACGGGATTGATAGAGAGGCCTGTGCCCAATGCCATCACGTAGTACTTGCCTTCGTGCTGGGCAGCCTTAATGCCCTTCTCAATGCAGTCGGCAATATGACTACAGCCTTCGCTTACAGATGCGAAGATATCGGTATGAATTTTCTCCATGCGGGATATTTCGGAGTATTCCACGGTCGTCTTAGGCTTGTAGAATTCCACAGGTACCTTGTTGAGTACGATTTGTGAACTAAGATTTAATCTCATAACGTAATATATTTATGTAATGTAATATATTGATAATGTTGGAATTTTCTCTCGGTCTGTTGGAATTTTCTCGGTCGAGGGGTCTTTTAGATATTGTTCTTCTCGATATCCTTGAAGTAGCGGTAGGTTCCCACTTTCAACTCGTCTGTAGCCATTTCATCACAGATGATGATGCCGTGCTTGTGGAGCTGGAGTGCGCTGATGGTCCAAGCCTGTGTAACAGGACCTTCGATGGCAGCGTGGAGAGCCTGTGCCTTGTTGTGGCCATTGCAGAGAATCATCACCTCTCTTGCGTCCATCACGGTGCCTACACCTACGGTAAGAGCCAAAGCAGGAACAGCCTCAGGATCGTTGCCGAAGAAGCGTGAGTTGGCGATGCGGGTGTCGGTGGTGAGAGTCTTCACACGAGTGCGTGAGGTGAGGGAAGAGTAAGGCTCATTGAAGGCGATGTGGCCGTCAGGACCAATGCCGCCGATGAAGAGGTCGATACCGCCTGCAGCCTTGATCTTCTGCTCGTAGCGCTCGCACTCAGCTTCGAGGTCTTCTGCATTACCATTGAGAATGTTGATGTTCTCCTTAGGGCAATCAATGTGATCGAACAGATTCTTTGCCATGAATGAGTGGTAGCTCTCTGGATGAGACTCTGGCAAACCCACGTATTCATCCATGTTGAAAGTAATGACGTGCTTGAATGATACCTTGCCTTCCTTGACAGCCTCTACGAGCGCTGCATACATACCCATTGGGGATGAACCGGTTGGCAAACCAAGTACGAATGGACGCTCTGCTGTTGGAGCGAACTTGTTGATTGTCTCTACTACGTGATTGGCTGCCCAACGTGACAGCTCATCATAATTTTTTTCAATAATTACGCGCATAGTCGTTAGTATTAATGATTTGTTTTTAACTATAAATAATGTATTTATTTAACTGATTTATTTTTGTTGAATCAATTCTAATTTTGTCGCAGCAATGAAACCGATAGTCTTTCTGTCAGACCTTTTCAGCCTTTCTGATAGTTCCCTTTCAGTTGTTCCTGTACGATTCTGTCAGCTGTTCCGGCAGTTCTGCGGACTGCATCCGATGTGGGTCTTCACGAATTTGCAGAACGAGGCATAGTCGTCGAACCCGAACCTTTCGGCTACTTCCTTGATGGGAATATCGGTGTATTTCAACTCAGCCCTGATCTTATCTACTGCATGTTCCAGGATGATGCCGATGGCAGGCTTTCCTGTGTACTGCTTGACAATCTTTGAGAGATATTTCGGACTCACGCATTGCTTGTCAGCATAATAGGCCACGGTGCGATGGCAACCGTTGTCAACTGCCAGGGCATTGGAGAACTCCAGAAAAATCCTGTCGGCACTGTGCCTGTGCTGCGTGGTAATCACGTTGTCGTAGGCAGGCACATGAATGTCGTTGATTACATAGAAGAAGATACTCGCCATCAGACTTTCCTTCAGTTCGTTGCAGTAGTGGTCGTGCCGATTGCTGCGGAAACGCAGAATGTTGACGAACGTACTGATGAAATTGTGGATAATCTTCTGGTTGTAAGATATCAACGGTTTCTGGTTGAGAGCATTGAACATAATCCATGCATCTCGGTTGCTCGTCAGCAGGCGGCGTACTGCCGAGAGGGAATAGCCTACCATCGTGATGAGGCACCTCTCGCTCTTGCGGATGCTGTGAACGATGACGTTGGGAGGAACAAGCAGCAGGTCGCCGGCAAAGAGTTCTATCTTGCGGTCGTCGAAATTCAGGCACAGATTGCCGTCCAGACAGAAGAGCATCATCAGGAAATTGACCTTGATGCTTTCTTCTTCGTCGGGAAATAGCAGCAGGGGAGATGCTACTACATAATCCGGGTCGGAAAAAACCGAATTGCCGTCTTCTTCTGCAAAGTCTTGCAGCTGATAACTTGTTAGTCTGTTGTTCATCATTCTTTTATTGTCGGTGCAAAGTTAATAAAAAAAGAGGGAATTCCATTACATATTTTTCCCCATTATTCTACCTTATACCGCAATATTGAGTAAAAAGGCGTTTTTTAATTCTTTTTTAGGAGAAAAAAAGAAGAAAATGGGGAAAAATATGTAACTCTAAAATGCTTATTTTCCTATTCAAATTTGTCACCTTATAATATATAGTGTATCATTACCTTATTATATATAGTTTCATCGTCTCATTTTATTCAGATAAGGTTGTCTAATATATATAAAGATGTGATTTTATTTGATATAAGTTTGAAATTTGCATAAAATGTGAGCAAAATGTTAGTGTTTTGCCAAAAAATTACTAACTTTGCACCCGCAAACTTATAAATACGATAAAAGAATGGCTAATTTGAGATTTGAGGTTGTAGCCGAGGCCTTTAAGAAAAGACCTGTAGAGGTGGAAGCTCCCAAGGTTCGCCCTTCGGAATACTTCGCCAAGTATGTATTCAACCGCCAGAAGATGTACAAGTATCTCCCATCTGATGTTTACGAGAAACTCATCGATGTGATTGATAATGGTAATCGTCTGGATCGTTCCATCGCTGATGCTGTGGCTGCGGGCATGAAGCTTTGGGCAGAAGAAAACGGGGTAACTCATTATACGCACTGGTTTCAGCCTCTTACCGAGGGTACTGCAGAGAAGCATGATGCTTTTGTGGAGCACGACGGCAAGGGTGGTATGATTGAGGAATTCTCAGGCAAGTTGCTTGTGCAGCAGGAGCCTGATGCCAGTTCGTTCCCTAATGGCGGAATTCGCAACACTTTCGAGGCCAGAGGTTATTCTGCCTGGGACCCAACTTCGCCAGTCTTTATCATCGATGATACGCTCTGTATCCCTACCATTTTTATTTCTTATACAGGTGAGGCCCTCGATTATAAGGCTCCACTGCTCCGTTCGCTCCATACACTGAGTGAGGCAGCTACCGAAGTGTGTCATTACTTCTATCCTCAGGTGAAGAAGGTGCAGACCAACTTGGGATGGGAACAGGAATATTTCCTCGTGGATGAAAGTCTCTATTCTGCCCGCCCTGACCTGATGCTCACCGGACGTACGCTGATGGGACACGATTCTGCCAAGAATCAGCAGATGGATGACCATTATTTCGGAACCATCCCTGAGCGTGTGCAGGCTTTCATGAAGGATCTGGAAATCCAGGCACTCGAACTCGGTATTCCTTGTAAGACCCGCCATAATGAGGTGGCTCCTAACCAGTTTGAGTTGGCGCCTATCTATGAGGAGTGCAATCTTGCTGTAGATCACAATATGCTCCTGATGAGTTTGATGAAGCGTGTGGCACATAAGCACAGTTTCCGTGTTCTCTTGCACGAGAAGCCATTCGCTGGCGTCAATGGTTCGGGTAAGCACAACAACTGGAGCCTCTGCACTGATACTGGTGTTCTGCTTCATGCGGCAGGCAAAACTCCTGAGGATAACCTCCGATTTGTAGTGTTCATCGTGGAAACCCTGATGGGTGTGTATAAGCACAACGGTCTGCTGAAGGCTTCTATTATGAGTGCAACCAATGCCCATCGACTGGGTGCCAACGAAGCTCCACCTGCCATCATCTCCTCTTTCTTGGGCAAGCAGCTCACTGATCTCTTAGACCATATAGAAAAGGCAGATAAGGAGGAACTCTTTGCATTGGCAGGCAAGAAGGGAATGGAACTGGATATTCCTGAGATTCCAGAGCTGATGATTGATAACACCGACCGCAACCGTACTTCACCTTTTGCTTTTACCGGCAATCGCTTTGAGTTCCGTGCTGTGGGTAGTGAGGCCAACTGTGCATCATCTCTTATCGTGCTGAATGCAGCTGTGGCTGAGGCTCTCGAAGAATTCAAGACCCGTGTGGATGCACTTATTGCCAAGGGTGAGGATCAGACTTCTGCTATTATAGATATTGTACGCGAGGATATCAAGACTTGCAAGCCTATCCGCTTCGATGGCAACGGCTATTCTGATGAGTGGAAGGAAGAGGCTCAGAAGCGTGGACTCGACTGCGAGGCTTCCTGCCCAGTGGTCTTCGACCGCTATCTGGATAAGGAAAGCATCGAGATGTTTGCCAAGACCAACGTGATGAGCGAGAGCGAGTTGAAGGCGCGCAACGAGGTGAAGTGGGAAACCTATACCAAGAAGATTCAGATTGAGGCTCGTGTGATGGGCGACCTGAGCATGAACCACATCATCCCAGTGGCAACCCACTATCAGAGCCGTCTGGCAAAGAATGTAGAGGGCATGATTCACATCTTCGGTGGCGAGGAAGGCAAGAAGTTGACTGCCCGCAATGTGAAGATTATCCGTGAGATAGCCGAGCGCACCGAGGCAATAGAGCGTGGTGTAGAGGCATTGGTAGATGCCCGCAAGGTAGCCAACAAGATAGAGAGCGAGCGCGAGAAGGCAGTAGCATATCACGACACGGTAGCTCCAAAGATGGAGGAGATCCGTTATCAGATAGACAAGCTCGAGCTTCTCGTAGCTGATGAGCTTTGGACCTTGCCAAAGTATCGTGAGCTGCTGTTTATCAGATAATATTTCCTGAATTAGGAATTGAGATAATAAAAAAAGAGTGCATTGTTTGTTACAGTGCACTCTTTTTTTGTTCCGTGAATATGGTAAAGTAGGTTAAAAGTAATATAAAGAACGTGTATATAGCAAAAAAACTTAGTTTGCTATCGAAGCAGGCTTCATTGGTCATTGAAATAGGCTTCATTTGACGATGAAGTAAGCTTCATTTCAAATGTGTAGTGTGAAGTAGAATGGCATCTATAAAAAATAAGCTCCCTTGACTAAGAAATGCCAAGGGAGCTTTATCATTTTATGACTTCATATAGTTCATTTTATGATTTCATATTACTTCATATGATTTCATACAACTTCATATTACTTCACAACAACCTTGATGGTCTGGCCATTTGAAAGCTTCACGAGGTTGATACCCTTTGTTGGAGCATTCAATTTCTGACCATCGATGGTGTAACGACCTACCTCTTTCACCTCGTTCCAGTTGATAACGTTAGAAATGCCGGTAAGGTCACTGTCGCCAACTGCTACCATGTTGGTGTTATCTACCCACAAATCGTTCATGGCAGATGCAAGAGCAGTCTTGCCATCCTTCTCTGTCTCTTTCATAGGACGGCTTACAAACGCAATGATATGCATGTTCTGGCTCTTCCAAGCATCATCAAGCTCAACCTCATAGTCGTTCTCGTAGCTGTTGCCGTTGGTCTGGAGAGCATCACCGAGTGTACCAGTCACAATCTTGCGCAATACGTAGTTGTGGGTGAACCTAGGCTTTGCAATAGAACCACCAGTGTTCTGCTTGCCGATTACCTTATCCTCTGTAAGATAAACTGTGAGGCGGGCATCATCACCAATCAGCTGCTGGTATTGGTTGATGAGCTTACCCATTACCTTGATACTCAACTTGCCTGTTGCGTCATCAAGTTTAGAATCGATACCTACGGTAGAGAATGATGGATAATATGCTGCAGACTCGTTGATGATTGTGTTGAGCATGCTAGCAACATTATCCTGGTCGCTTGCATCCTGAGCAGCCATGTTCACTGTCAAAGCCTTCTCGTAATTAATCACGTCATTATCGTAGAAGTATCTGTTGAAGGCACCGGAACCATCTGATGGAGTAGAGTAGTAAGCCAACTTGTTAGCCTCTGGCACTGTGAATTCATCTGATAATGTTTCTACAGAACCATCTTCATTTACCTGCTGGCTTTCTCCGTGGATAGAAACGATAGCAAGGTCGTCGTCTTCACGAGCCTTGGCTGTCTTGGTGAGTACCGCGTCTGCAAAGAAGGTGTATTTTGACATCTGGCATGCGTAGAACTCTACCAGGTTCTTGGTACGGTCGAAGTTGTCCTTATATACCTTGAACTTGGTGGTCAACTTATCGTTGGTCAAGTCGCCCTCTGGTTCTTTTCCTTCTACCAGTACAGGATATACTGTTACCTCATGTTCGCCAATAGCCCAATCCTTGTTGATAGGAAGTCCTACTGGAATATTGGAATAGTCGGCATTGGTGATCTCTCTGAAATTGTCACCGACATTATCTTTGTCGTATGTGAAAGTACCCATTTTCTCGCCATCCACCTCAATGCCGAATTTTACGTTTGTGATGTTGTCACGTCCGTCATTGTGGCAAGTGAAGGCTACGCCTGTCTTAGTGTCGTTTTTCACAAATGGTGACATGGCTATCTTGTCCATTACCAAGTCGTGGATGATGAAGTTGCCGTCTTCCTTCTCGATGATGAGCTGAATCATGAGATTAGAACCGTCAGTTCCAAGGTAGATAGGCTGCCATGCCCAACTGTTTGGGTCGTGCTTACCATCAATGTCACCAAAAGCCAAAGCACCGCATGTTCCTGCGTAGGTACCTGAAGAGGCGATAGGGTAGCCTGCATCTGCACTCATGTTGCTTGGTGTGAAATCGTAGTATGGCAACAAACCGTCGAAGGTCTTGGTGTCAATCTTATAAGGCTCGTCAAACCAAACGTAGTTCCAGTGTGCTACGGTTGAAGGTACTTCCTTTGATGCCAGGATGTCGCCTACATAAGGAGTACCGTTCTCTATCTTCACGTGGCAGACACCCACCTTGCTTGCGCCGATAGGAATGTTGACATAGAAGCGGGCACCTACAATCTTGCAACCCTCGAATTTCTTGAATGCATCGCTATAGAAAAGTGTACCCAAAGATATAGCTCCTTGTGTATCTGCTGGGAATGTAGCTGGCCATACATAGCTCTCGTCATAGCTGTAGTTGATGTATCGCTGGTTGTCGGCGATGTCAGAACCTGCTCTTGTAGCTACTTTCTTGGTTGAATTCTCAACCTTTTGTGGAGCAGAGGTCTTTGCCCAATTCTGGGAGGAAGCATTCATGTTGATGTGCTTCATGCTCTGGGCATTGGCAGTCATTGCCATCATGGCAAGGGCTGCTGTCATCAAGTAAATATTTCTCATTTTTCTTTTTGTCTTAAATTGTTATTCTTGATGGGTGCAGTGAGACACCGCACCCACTTAACTTATTTCTTAACGTAAACCTTCTTTGCGGTTCCATCTGTAAAGGTCACGATGTTGAGACCTTCGAAAGGAACATTGCTCTTTTCGCCAAGGACATTGTAGTAAGCCTTTACTTGCTTATCGGAAAGCACGATGTTGCTGATGCCCGATGTTGAGCCTTCAGCCACGTAGACCTCATCGATAAAGAATGCGTCTGATGCAAAGGTAATCTTTACTCTTCCGTTGGCTGTAATCTTGGTAGAACACTCGTTCCATTTGTTTGGCTCCAGCTTGAAAGTTGCAGTCTCTACTGTTCCGTTGTTGACAGTTACGGTCATTGTCTTGCTTGACAGATCGTAAGGGGCAGCCTTGAATGTAAGAGTTACATTGCCATTGATCTTGATCTCAGGAGAGGTGAAGGTGATGTTGGTGGCTCTTCGCTTGCCTACACGGGCACACTGGAAGCCTCCCTTGAAGGTCTGCACATTAGATGTCCAGCCGTTCTTGTCTGGTGAGAATGCACCGTTGGCAAATTGGTTGGTGTTGCCGATTATATAGAAGCCCTTGTCATCGTTGCCACCTGTACCCAGGCACTTGTCAAATGTTTCCTGGAAGATGTAGTTCTGCTCCACGTTGTTCTTGTTCAAGTTCTGGAAACTGAAAGAGGCTGTGCCGTCAGCAGCGATAGCCATATCCGAGAGGATGATGTTCATCAACTTGGTGCCGTCGGTGTTCAGATTGTACGTGTTGCAGGCAGGGGTGGTGTTGTTAGCCAGACGATTCTTGTTGCCGTAAGGCCAAGGGTCGTTCTCTTCATTCTTGTCGCTCTTTATGTTGTCAGCAGGGATGAGGGTGATACGCTCATGGTCGTTGATACCAGCCATCATGGAGTTTGGAATATTGTAATTCCAAGCCTTCAGGTTGTAGTCGATGTGGTTGATGATGATGCCCGATCCTGCAAGTCCTGCGTCCCAACCTTTCTGCTGTCTGTTCTCTATCAAGTAATACTCGTCAGAATTGTTTGGATTCTTGAAGATGTAAGCATCGCCGCCCTCTGCAAGGGGTTTCATGCCTGATACTGAAGTATTCTCCTTTAACTCGATAGGGGTAATCCAACCTGCGGCATACTTCTCGTAAGCTGTATATCCGGCAGGAGTAAAGCCGTTGCCATTGTAGTTGCCCTGGCACATCAAATCCCAGGTTCCCATACCATACAGGCCAGTGTAGTTTACATCGTATGCATCAGGATAGCCGAAGCAATGAGAGAACTCATGGCAGATGGTACCGATACCGTCCACCTCGTTGGATGTAGATAGCTCGTTGGAACATGCATAGTTTGTCAACGTCTTGTTGCCGCACTTCACTGGGCTTGTCATTCTTCCCTTGTGTGGCCAGATGGTGTTGTCACCTCCGCCAGTAGCCTCGCCACGTCCGGCATAGACCACGAATACCATCTCCATCTCTCCGTCTCCATCCCAGTCGTATGGAGAGAAGTCGATGCCTTCTGCGGCAGCCTTGCCTAGACATCCAGAGATCATCGCCTGTACGTTCACGTCCTGTTGGCCTCCTTCGTTCTTGCCATAAAAAGCTTGCTCGCCGAGGGTATAAGGACCCATTACGTCGAAGTTCATCTCAAACTTGCCGTTGCTCTGTGCCTTGAAGTAGTCGGCCACGCTACCCTTGAAATTACCCTCGCTGAACCCTGGCTCGTTGGCTACACGGTTGTAGAATGCCTTAGGGTCGTCCATGGTGAACTTCTTGTCGGAGAACTGAGCCAGCAGGATGAGACACTTCTTTTTGCCGGTGTAAGAAACGCCTCTTGTGAGGCTTGTGCTTCCATTGGCACCAGCAAGGAGGTTCTTCTTAATGATGTTGTCAGGGCAAGCCTGCTGGCGCATCACTTGGGCGCGAGTCCGTAGCTGAGCCATGTTGGCAGGCTTCAGTCCATCGGATGTGTCGTAAGAATAGCGGTTGCCATCCTTGTCCTCCCAGAAGTGGAGGAACTCATCGCCACATAGCTGAACCTGGACAGTCTGTCCAGTCTTCAGCGTAAATGTCTTCCATATGCCACGCTTGGCAGGTACTGCATGGATAGTAGTACCAACCATTAACATGGACAAGATGAATAGCAGTTTCTTCTTCATAAAACGTAATTGTTAATTGTTGTTTTATCTCTAACTTTACTTCGCTCTGGTCAACTTGATGTTCGTCACGCGGAAGAACTCGGCATACTGGCCGCTGATTAAAGCATAAGCAAACAGATATTTGCCTTCCTCGAAGGTAATCTCCTTGCAATCGTCAGACCATGTACCCTTGATAGGTGTAGTGGTGAGCTTGCCGTTTTCGAGGTTACTCAACAGGATGTTGACCTTTCCGATTCCGTTGCCAGCGTCGAAGTCCTCGATGAAGTTGTACTTCATCAGGTTGTCGAATGCCACATAGCCCTGCTTGGTTGCCGCATCGTAGTGGTAAGACAGTCTTGCGGTTGAAGAACTCATGGCCATGCCTGTCATGTACAGGGTGTTGTTGTAGTCGCCCTCGTCTTCATTGCTTGCACCAATGATCTTCACTACGGAAGTCATGGTCTCGCCGGTATAGCTTACGCCTGTGAGTACCCATTTGCCCTGCAACTTCTCGTAGATGTTGGCATCGTTGTCCTTCAGGGAGACCATCGTGGTAGCGTTGCCTATCTTTGCACCCTTGGCAGAGACGATGGTAATCTCGAAAGTACGATCTTCGTTGATTTCCTCATCATCTACAGGCTCTACTTCGATGTGTGCCGTGCTGTCGGAGATGTTGATGGTCTTGTCTGTAATATAATAATGTACGTCTTCCTTAGCAGGGTTGCTGCCCACCTCTTTCACCTCTACAGTGACATACACATTGCCATTGGTCTTGCCAGTCACCTTGATAGGCACATTGGTCAGTCCCTGGCTCTCCTTGATGTTCATGGTGGCATTCTCCATGCTTACGGTCACGTCGGAAGCCGTGTTCCATGAGTCATCGTCGCTGGAGCAGGCACCGAAGAAAGCGACTACGGCCAGCAACATGAATAATTTGATGTATTTCATATCCGAATGAATTCTTGTTTATTACTTCGTTTGATTAATAACCTGGGTTCTGCTGTCCCTTCAGAATTGGGTTGGCATCCAGCTCGGCCTTTGGAATAGGCCAGGTGAGGCGATAGTCGTTGGCTTTATATTGTATCGCCTTACCCTGCTTCACGATGATTTTGTCCAGCGTCTCGTTCTCCTCGTGGAGTGACACACGCTTGAAGCCCTTTCCATAGCGGCGGATGTCGCTCATACGCATGCCTTCGCCGATGAACTCACGCTCACGCTCCTCTTCTACAACCTTGAGGAATGTGGTTGGCTCAGAATAGGTCTGAGGCTCATAGTCCACGATACGATTGTTGAGGAATGTGTTGAGATATTTATTGGCATCCTCCATGTGGTTCAGCCTTGCTTCTGCCTCTGCGGCGATGAGGTACATCTCAGAGAGACGGAATGGCTTGCTCATATTCATGAGGTTGTTGTTGCTGCTGGTGCGAAGTTCTGAGTTACCAGGGAACTTGTTGAACACGTATGCCTCATAGTTGCTACCTTCCACCTGAAGGTTCTCGTAGAGTTTCAAGAATACTTCGGCACGAATGTCACCCTCGTTCATCCACAAGAGGTCAAGTGTGCCATAGGTAGGAATGTAATCCGCTTTGGTCTCCGACTCGCTTACGAAAGGAGTGGCGTTGCAGCCGCCAAGTTCTGTAGGAGTCATGTTGGGACGGAAGATGATTTCCGTACCTTCGTCGTTGGTCCATAGCTTGGCATAGTCCTTGATGGTGGTGAGTTTGTACTTGCCACTGTTGATGACAGCCTCGGCATACTTGGCTGCGTTTTCCCAGTCGCCCTTCACCAGGGCAACGCGAGCTTGAAGTGCTCTTACGGTCAGGGAATGGATGTAAGCCAAAGGCTGACTTTCCTCTTTTTCTACTGTCACCCCCGACTTCTCATAGGCCGCCAGTCCTTCATAAGCCTTCTGCATATCTTCCTCTATGAGGGCGAAGGTCTCATCCAGGGTAGAGCGGCTTGGATAGTCGGCGAGGTTACCCGTAGGGTTGTATTTGGTTGACAAAGGAAGTCCGCTTGCAGCCTTGCTTGGGTCGCACTGAGTATATGACTGGCAGAAATGGTCTGCCAACCAGAAGTATAGGTAGGCGCGCACGAAGTGGGCTTCTGCTGCATAATGGGCGAAAGCCACCTTGTCGTTTGCGCTGAAAGCGTCGCTTGCCGTCATGCTGGCGGCGTGGTCCATAATGGCATTGGCGGTGGCTATGGTAGAGTAACAGCCACTCCACTTGTTGGAAATGTCACCATCTGATATGGTGATGGTACCATTGGAGAATGTACCAATGCGGTTACCATTGCTGATCAAGCCATGGAACTCGTCCATCTGGATGTCGGACAAGTAAAGCCAGGTGCCCGATGTTACTCCTCTCATGCTGGCATAGAGAGAATTGCGGAACTGGCGAAGATCCTTCTCCTTTTCGATGGCAGTCTGGTCGTCCAGAGAACCGTATGGGGCCTGGTCCATACTACAAGATGTGAACGCCATCGCACACAGAAGCATCAATGAAAAATATATCTTCTTCATAATTCTTTTCTGATAATACTTTTATTTAGAATGTTAACTCTGCACCAATCACGAACTGGCGGGTGTTTGGATAGTTGAACTGAACGACATTCTTGTCTGGCTCAGGGTCATATCCGTCGAATGGAGTGATGGTAAAGAGGTTGCGAGCTATACCAAATACTCTGATGTCCTTGATGTAGTGTACAGCCTGCATCCATTTCTTAGGCAACTGATACTGAAGGGTCAGCGTCTTCATGCGCAGGAACGATGCGTTGCTTATGGTATGGCTGTCCAGGTAGATTTCGTAGCCGTAGGCTGGAATGTCTGTCACCTGTCCAGGTGTGGTCCATACGTTCAGCATATCTACACACTGGTTGTAGGTGGTACCCTGATTGGCGTTCTTGGTGAAGTAGTCGTCGTTTACCATCATGTACTTGCCCGATTGCCAAGCAAAGTCAGCGATGACGCTGAAGCCCTTCCATGTGAAGTTGGTACCAAAACCACCAAGCCATGGGGCGTAACGGTTCTTGCCCAGGAATACGGAGTTGTTGGTCTCGTCATACACCTTGGTGATGTTGCCGTTCTTGTCGTACCACATAGGCTCTCCTGTACGAGAATCTACGCCTGCATAGCGCACCTTGTAGAACTCACCTAAGGCATGACCTACCTCCAGTTTCAGACCAGTGCTGGTAAGCTCGTATTCGTTGCGACCAGCGAACAACTCTGTGATTTCGTTCTTGTTGTAGCCGATGTTGGCTGATACTGTCCAGCTCATGTCCTTGGTCTTGATCAAGTCCACGTTGACGGTTGCCTCGAATCCCTTGTTGACCATTGAACCGATGTTACCCATACCGGATGTGAAACCTGTAGTCATAGAGTAAGGAATCTCCATCAGCATGTCGGTGGTCTTGTTGCGATAGAAGTTGGCATCTACTGTGACACGGTTGAAGAGTCCGATGTTCAAGCCGATGTTCAGTTTACCCACCTTCTCCCAGGTCAGCTTGTCGTTGCTTGCCTGTGTGATGTCGATGGAACCCTCGCCATTGTAGTTACTGCCCGAACCGAAGAGTCCGTAGAAGTCGTAAGAGCCGGCACCAGAGTCGTTACCTGTAGTACCATAGTTGGCACTGATGGTGAGGTCGTCCAACCATTTCACTGTGCGCAGGAAGTTCTCTTTCTTGGCGTTCCATTTCAAGCCTACAGAGCCGAATGTACCCCAGCGGTGCTTAGGCGCAAACTTAGAGCTGCCATCGAAACGGAGAGATGTATATACGAAGTACTTCTCCTTGAAGTTGTATTCTGCTGTGCCGAAGAGAGAATTGGCAACCTCCTTTGTACGGCTATCTACCTGGTCGGCAGGAGAGATGGTAGTCGCTGTGTTCAGCGTCATGCGGCGTGGGTCTGTCTGACCGGTTGTGAGGATGCCGAAGCTTCTGCCCTTCTGTATGCGGGTCTCCTCGCCTAAGAGGACGTTCACATAGTGAGGACCGAAGTTGTGACGAAACTCGGCTGTGTGGGTCAAGGTGTAAGCGTAGTAGCGCTTGAGGCTTGCTGACACACCACCTGTCCTGGCGTTAACTACCTGTCCCATTGGTGTGGTGAACTTATCGTATGGGAGGCTCGTTCTGTCGGAAGTGAGGTCGTAGCCGAACATAGACTGCAAGGCTGTGAATGTCAATCCCTCAATTGGAGTGAACTGTTCGTTCAAAGAAAGGTTGACGGTTATGTTCTTGTTAGCCTGTGTCGTGTTCTTAGAGTAGAACCAAGGCATTGTGAACTGCGAATAGAGAAGAGCCTCTGCACGGTTGCCCTTTACCATATTGCCGGCTTCGTCGAAGCTATAATAATAAGGTGTATCATAAGGCAAAGCCATCTTGGATGCTACCAGAGGGTTGGTCACGTAAATCTGGCTATTGTCCGCCCACTGGCTGTTCTGGCTGTAGTCCTGTACACC
The DNA here is from genome assembly GCF_019249725.2 of Segatella hominis. Classification (NCBI taxonomy): domain Bacteria; kingdom Pseudomonadati; phylum Bacteroidota; class Bacteroidia; order Bacteroidales; family Prevotellaceae; genus Segatella; species Segatella hominis. Next base: position 2,716,546 of record NZ_CP137559.1, on the reverse strand, counting down.
GAAGTTGGAACTGAAACCTACCTTGAAGAATTTATTCAAGCGAGAGTTGATACGGGCTGCCAGGGCACTGCGGCGCATCTCTGAATCCTGTATCAAACCATCTTCCTGATGGTGGTTGAATGACACGTAATAGTTCATGGTCTGTCCACCGCCCTGCAATGTAGCATTGATGTCGGATGTTGGAGCCGAATTGTCTATCATTTCATCGCGCCAGTTGGTGCTGATACCATACTTGCTCACCAAGTTGCGGATATTATCGCTCACTGGTTGACCAATCATGTCGCGGAACTGGATATATTGTTGAGAGTTCATCATCTCCTCACCCTTGCTGGTAGCAGAAGAGATACCATACTGTGCCTTTACGGTGAGTTGTACCGACTCGTTGTACTTAGCCTGCTTGGTAGTGATAACAATTACACCATTGGCAGCACGAGAACCATAGATAGAGGTTGACGCAGCATCCTTCAACACGGTGATGTTGGCAATATCTGATGGGTTCAATGTGCTGAAGAAACTTGCGGTGATAGGAGAACCATCGAGAATGAACAAAGGCTGGTTAGAAGAACCGATAGAGTTGACACCACGCAAACGAATCTGAGCAGACTGTGAAGGGTCACCGGCAGATGACAGAACAGACAAACCAGATACCTGACCAGCAAGAGCATCAGTAAAGTTTGGGGTTACGACTGTTTCCAACTTCTTTTCTCCGATGTTGGAAATAGCGCCAACTACAGATCCCAACTTCTTGGCAGCACCATAACCAGTAACGATTACCTGCTCCAGTACCTGCGTGTCAGGATCCAAAACAACCTGCATCTTTTCTGATGCCTTTAATTTCTTTGTTACCATACCGATGTAACTGAACTCAAGCTCTGCTTTGTTGCTTTCAACATCCAGAGTGAAGTTACCATCGATGTCGGTAACAGTACCAGAAGTAGTACCCACAATCTTGACAGATGCACCGATAATCGGTGAACCGTCTTCTGAAGAGGTTACTACACCAGAAACGTGAGTTTGTGCCAACGCCATTCCCAAATTAAGGAAGACGCAAGCAATAAACATCATGAGTCTTTTTTCCATAGATCTCTTTTTTTATATTAATTGTTATTACTTATTTTTTAAGTGTATTCTACTAATTTTTTTCGTTATATCTGACCCTTTTCGAAGGGACATCGCTTTAAACGGTGCAAAAATAAGCATTTTTTATATTTCTTCCAAATGTTTTTGTGAAAATATAAAATAAAAGCTATATTATTCTAATAACTTGACGTTTTATAAGGGAAAAATGGATGAAAAATCATATTTTTAGTGTTTATTGAACTTTTTTGTAAGGAAAAGTTGGTTTTATGTAGTTTTTATGTAGAAAATCTTGTGAGTTTCGGGATAAATTATTACCTTTGCCGCCAAATGAGAGGAAAATTAACGCTAAAGGTGCGTGATGAGTTACGAATAATAAATTTAAATATCATAATTTAAAAAGTCGAAAGTATGAGAAAAGTTTTACTTTTTGCGACAGCATTGTGCCTTTCTTCTGCAGCAATGGCACAGACATCAATTGAATCAGCTCTCGATGCCAAGAATGGTGAGAATACCTACAAGGTAGAGAGCAGTGAGGCTAAGAACACTTATTGGAAGTTTACAGCAGACAAGAACTATCTTGCCAAGGTATCTCCATTGTCTGGATCAAGCAATGTTCCTACTGTATTTACATCAGTAGAAGGAACAGACTCGCTCACCCTGGGTGGTGCGGGCTTGAAGTATCCTTCTAAAGCGTATGCCTTGGAAAAGGGTAAGACCTATTACTTCATTATGAACATGATGGGTGAGTCGGGCTTCAACCTCGACTTGTCTGAGATGTCTTCTTATGGCAAGGGTCTCTCTCAGGAGAATCCTGCCGAGTTGAAGGTAGGTGAGGAGTTGTACCTGGGTAATCCGCTGGGTGCTCAGTATGAGAACACTACTGCCTATGTTACCTATACAGCAGAGAAGACTGCGCAGCTTCAGCTCGCTTTCTCAAGCTATGTTTCAGGTGCCAATGTGAATGGTAATTATGCTTCTACAAACTATGATCAGGCTACAGGCGGATATGTACTGAAAGTGAGCGTAGAGAAGGGTAAGACTTATACCATCGCACTGAATCTTCAGGGTAGTGTCGTTACAAACTCTAAGCTCGTAGAGGTGAAGGCTGGTTCTCTTGAGATGCCATTCGCCTTGAACGAGGGTGAGAACAAGGTACCTGCCGAGAAGGGCGACTACTACTTTACTTATACTCCTACCAAGACGGGTTATCTGAACATCTCCAGCGATGCTGTGCTTGCTGGCGGTCAGGTAAAGGTATATTCCAACTTGAACAATATCACCTATCAGCAGGTAGCGGCTTCTTCTGAGCCTGGTACCTATAATGTTCGCGTTGAGATTCCTTATACAGGTACTACCTATTATATTGTAGTGAACAAGTTGCAGGATTCTGCTGCCGAGGATGTAATCAAGGCAGAAATGCAGGCCTACCAGCCAGGTGAGACTGTGAATACAGCCTTCGAATTGACTGAACTCCCTGTAGAGAAGACTTTGCCTAGTGCCAAGGGTACCTATTATTATAAGCTCACGGTTCCTGCCAACACAGAGAAGTTTGTTACGGTTGAGACTGATGCCAATTTCGATGCAGCTACTTCTATCATCTTCTACAACCAGCAGAATGGCGAGTATGGTGCTGCTACTGTAAAGGATGGCTTGCTGAAGACTTACGTTGGTGGCCAGTCTTACGAGATTACTTATATCCTGAAGGTTACAGCCAATGAGGATAATCCATTGGCATTCAAGGTTTCATATCTGGATGTAGAGAAGGGTTCTCTTGCAACAAACCCAGCTGAAGCTGTGGAGGGTGAAAACGAAATCACCGTAGAGGGCACAGAATACTTCAAATATACAGCTACCAAGAATGGCAAGCTCAATGTGGAGGTTGAACCAGGTGTTACCGTCAGCTTCCCTAAAGGTACAGGCCAGTGGGATGGTGAATACACAGCCATCAACAAGGGTACCGACTTCTTTATCGAGGCTACTGCCGGAACCACTTATCTGATTAAGGTATCTGGTGCAGCCCAGGGTACAACCATGTATCTGGAAGAGAAGGAGTTCGCTGCCGGTGAGTCTCGCACCAACCCTATCGTCATGGAGGATGATGAATATACATTCACCAAGGCAGGTGCTGCTGACCTCTGGTTGCAGTATAACGTAACTGAGGATGGTGTTCTCGACTTCGCCTGCGACCAAGGCTATAATGGTGGCAGCGACCGCATCGAAATCTTCAAGAATGAGGAGCCATACGGAACTACCATGATGGGTACTGAGAACTTTGGTAGTGTTTCAGTCACCGTATATAAGGGTAAGGTTATCGTTAGCAAGGGCGATAAGCTCTATATCCACTGCGTTATCGCAGGTAAGGTTACCGGTAGCAAGATCAAGTTTACCAAGCATGAGGCTGAGCCAGGTGAAACTGTAACCAATCCATTGGTTATCACCAAGGGTAAGACCGTAACAATTACAGGTGCTTCCCGCAGTACTCCTGTATGGATGAAGGCTTCACTCCCTGCTGGTACAACCACCTTCCGTCTGAGCGGTTACTTGATGACTGCCCTCTATAACAGTCTGGAGGATGCCAAGAATGGCGCCAATGCCGAGGAGGTAAGAACCAATTACGTACAGCTGCCTGATGGCTCTTACGTTTATGAGTTTACCAAGGAGATGAAAGCAGCTGGTGATGTTTACTTCCAGTTTGTTGATTCATACGGTGCTACCGACTTCACATGGATGAATAACGATGCAACTGGCATCTGGAACATCGAGGCAGCTGGCAACAGCAAGGTATCTATCTTCAAGATGGATGGTACTCAGGTAGACCAGATTTCTGGCAATGGTGTATATATCATCAAGTCTAATGGTAAGACTAAGAAGGTTGTCATCAAGAAGTAATGGGTCTTAGCATGATGGCGCATATATAATATAAAAAAGGTGCAAGTGGGGTACAAAAACTCCGCCTGCGCCCTTTTTTCGTCAAAATGCCACTTGCTTTAGGCCTGTTGTTACAACAGAAAAAGAGAAGAGAATTAAGCATTTATTAATAATACACATTAAAAAACGAGAAAACTATGAGAGGTCTCAAAAGACTGCTTTTGGCTTCCGTATTGTGTGCGGGATATACCCAAGCCACTTGGGCTATCAAGGCATATCCCCATCCAATCATGATGCGGCAGCCTGACGGCACCACCTTGTTGGTAAGAATACAAGGTGATGAGAATTTCCACTTCGTTACTACCACGGATGGATTTCTCCTGAACAAAGACAAGAAGGGTTATTTCTGTTACGTGGATTACGACAAGAAAACCCAGAAGAAAGTGATGACCAAGCAGAGAGCACACAATGTGGATGTGCGCTCCGACAAGGAGAAGAAACTCCTGGAGTCACTGATCAGTGCGAAAGATGCCACTGCCGACATCTTGAGCGGAACCCCTATCATGAAGAAGGCGCCTAACAAGTTCCTGAGCCGCCGTATCGTGGCTCCCCACAAGTATGCTGTTGAAACACGAAGCGGCGAAGCTGCTGTCAAGGAATCGCAGTATCTGGTGGTCCTGGTTAACTTCCAGGATAGCGTATTGCGCCACACCCAGCAGGACTTCGACCACTGGCTGAACCAGCCTGGCTACAGCGAGAACGGTGGTACGGGTAGCGTGAAGGATTATTACCGCGACAATTCCATGGGTCAGTTTATCCCTAACTTCAAGGTAGTGGGGCCATACACCCTTTCCAAGCCAACAGCCTACTATGGTGGCAACAGCAGCGACACCAACGGTACTGATACCAACCCACGCGACATGGTGAAGGAGGCTGTGGAACTCGCCAAGAAGAACAATCCTGATATGGATTTCCGCCAGTTTGATAACGATGGCGATGGCATCATGGACAACTGCTACGTAATCTATGCCGGATATAGCGAGGCAAGTACTGCCAATGATGATGATATCTGGCCACACAGCTGGTATCTGGACGACAACACCACCATCGATGGCGTGCTGATTCACGACTATTCCTGCTCTGCCGAGCTGGTAGGTATGCCTGGTACTCCTGTAGTTCCATCTATGGATGGTATCGGAACCTTCACCCATGAGTTCGGCCATGTGCTGGGTCTCAAGGATATGTATGATACCGATGATACCAGCAATGGTAAGGGTATCGACCCAGGTGCCTACAGCCTTTATGCTTCAGGTAGTTACAACAACGACAGCCGCACTCCTCCTTGCCTGATGGCATTCGAGCGTATGCAGCTGGGCTGGATGAAGGAAGGCGAGGACATCGTAGAGGTGAAGAACCCTGAGGATGTTACCCTCACTGCCATCGCCGACAACAAGGCGCGCTTCATCAACTGCCAGCCAGACCGTACACCAGGTACAGGTATGGAGTGGTTCATCCTGGAAAACCGCCAGCAGACGGGTTGGGACAAGTATATCCCAGGTCATGGTCTGCTCATCACTCATTACGACTATACCGATGAGATGAAGAAAGACTGGTGGGATATCAACGGACCAAACAACAGCGCCAAGCATCGCTGCATGTATATCGTGCCAGCCGACGGCATCGACAACGAGGTGACCCGTAGCGGCGATACCTATCCAGGTAAATCTGCCAATACATCTTTCACAGATACCACCACACCTAATTCCCTGAATTGGGCGAAGGAACCGGTTAACGTGCCTATCACCAATATCATGGAGCAGGACGGCAACGTGATGTTCCAGGTTAATGGCGGTACCAGCAAGTGGAACTTCATCAAGACACTTGTGCCAGAGAAGATTTACGATACACAGGCAACCTTCAAGGCAAACGTCGAGAGCAACAAGGTAGATGTGGACGAGGTAGGCTTCTGCTGGAAGGAAGGCGCTTCTGCCGACCCAACCCTCAGCGATGGCGTGAGCGCAGCAGGAAAGGTGGAAGATATCAAGAATGCTTCTTTCACAGCCAAGAGCCTGCAGCCAGGAACCACCTACAGCGTACGCTCTTACATGAAAATGAGCGATGGCAGCATGGTATATGGTTCACCGGTTCCATTCACTACCGAGTGGGCATACGCCAACGTAACGCTCAACACCCCATTCTACCAAGACTTCAAGCAGTGGAGCGACGGAAATCCTGACGGTTGGAAAATCGTAGATAACAACGGCGACGGTACCACATGGTTCCAGGACGAAAACCAGGGAGCTGTCCACTACTCACTCAACTATTGGAACGACGCAGATGACTACCTCATCGGTCGCCGCCGCATCCATGTGCCGGAGAAGGGAACCCTGTTCTTCACACGTGGCGTAATAACCCAAGAAGGTGGTGCTATCGGCGTAGAGAACCTGGACGTATTGGTATCTACCAAGACTAACGATATCAACGACTTCCACGTAGTAAAGCGTTTTTCTTTTGCCGATTACTTCGGCGCACAGCACATGGAGGAGGTAGATCTGAGCCAGTTTGTCGGCAAGGACATCTACGTAGCCTTCCGTGTATGCTCAGAGAGGTTGCAGAACGACCTCTGGCTCTGGGACGTGATGGTGACACAGAAGCTCGACACGCCACAGAACGTGAAGCTTGAGCGCACTGCTGACAACATGCTCACCGCATCATGGTCGCCAGTGGCTGGTGCAACAGACTACTATCTGTGTCTGGCAAGAGAGACCACGAAGACCAACTCCGTGTCTGAGTTCACGCCAATCGATTCATACCAGAACGTGAAGGGTAACGTGGTATTGGGCACAGGATCCGTAGAGTTCCGTGGCAGCGGCTCCGTCACCACACAGGATTGTCCAGAGGGTATCACGGGCTGCAACTTCATCGTCACCACATCCGGTCCTCTCGGTACGTCAGAACTTTCCGTGGAGGGAACCCAGGACGGCAAGACATGGACCGCCGTAGGTGCCAAAATCAGCCTGAAGGAGTATGACTCCGAGGGTCAGGAAGAACAGTACAAGGACTACCTGGAGGGCAAGAAGTACAGACAGCTGCGCTTCAACTTCAAGCATGGTGGCAGAAACGGACGCATCAAGTACCTCACCCTCATCTACAACGATGGCAAGGAATACGAGAAGTTGGCTGCCGGTTCTGTAGGAAATGCCACAGCGGTGCCTATCAAGAACAAGGAAGACGGCGAGTACGATGAGGGCAAGTACCGTGTATGGGTATCATCCGGCTGGAACGGCCTCTACTACGACGAGTCTGTCCCTGCCTACTACCAGGCAAGCACTTCCACAGCCATCACCGACGTGATAGGCGATTCTGGCATCAGCTTCAGTGTGAACGGCGGCAACGTACAGGTGAACGGCATCAAGCCAGGCTACACCGTAAACTGTGTTTCGGCAGCCGGCATACAGCTCTTCTCTGGCGTGGCTAACTCTGGTAGCATGAGCTTCCAGGCACCTGCGGGTACAGGCTTTGCCGTCATCGCCGTATCGGGCGAGGGAAAGACGTATCGCACCAAGATTATCATCAGATAATCGTGCAAGTTTTTTAATAATAACTCATAGCATCAAATAGAACATTTATGAAACATTATAAATATTCTGCCATCTTGTTGGCGGCAATGACCTGCGGAGCTGTATGGGCTTCGGTGGATGCGCTGACTGATGGAAAGAAGGGTGAAGGCGAAAAGGTGAAGCCATCGGAGAATTTCGTGGCTCAGTCTCGCAAGGCACCTGTCGTTCGCTATACCAAAATGAAGGTGGAAGGCAATGCCGAAGGTGTGCCTTACGGACTCCAACTGATGGGTGTGAACGACAAGACGGTGAAGTTGAGCTGGATTTCACCAGAAAAGACCGATGGCTACTTCGATGATTTCGAGAATCATCAGGACTTTGCCATCAATTCAGCTGGTAACGTGGGCTGGTCGTATATCGACGCCGATAATAACAATACCTATACCTGGCAGGCTTGTACCTTCCCAACTCAGGGTCAGAAGATGGCTTTCGTGGTCGTGAACCCTTGGGAAACCTCTCCTGCGGTGAACGAGAATCCAAATTTTCAGCCTTATTCTGGCAAGAAGATGCTGGTGGATTTCAGTTCTATCGACGATAAGAACAACGACTACATCATTTCGCCAGAGTTGAACTTCGACCGGGACTTCCAGTTTAGTTTCATGGCTCGCACTTACAAGATCGAGGGCGACAACTTTGCCGCTGAGCGTGTTCGCGTAGGTTATTCTACCACCGGCAAGCGTCCTTCCGACTTCAAGTATGTGAACGAAGGTCCATACGTGGAACTGCCTGCGGCTTGGACACTCGTGAAGTATAACATTCCTAAGGAGGCGAAGTATGTAACCATCAACTGCGTTTCTGAGAGTGGATTCATGATGATGCTCGACGACATCTTCGTGGGAACCAACAAGATTCGCCCTACCCGGAGCAAGAAACAGCTGGCTGCTGCCAACCCTGTGGTGGGCTTCAATGTTTATCGTGACGGCAATAAGGTGAACGAGACTCCTATGGATTCTGCACGCTTCACGGATAATGTGCCAGACTATGCTGACTTTACCTATACGGTGACTGCCGTTCATCAGAATGGTCAGGAGTCTGCCCAGAGTGAACCTCTGAAGGTGAGCGTTCCGGATATCCGCCTGTTGCCTTTCGAGGACGACTTCGACGACTGGACGCTCCATGCCGACAAGTGGACTACCGTGAACCTCGACAACAACAAGGAGAGCAAGTGGTCTATCGACTACTACGAGTATGGATTGGTTGACCCATCCGCTACCTACAGCTGGTCGGCTTTGACCAATTACAACCAGGCACTGGAGAGCCGCGAGCTGAATACTCCAAACAAGGACAATACCTACCTGCGTTTCAACCTGCGTCTCCGCAACAGTGAGCAGACCAATGTTGACTACATGGAGGTAGAGTTGAGCTGCGATGGCGGAAAGACCTGGGAAGGTCTCGATGTATTCGACAACTACTCTGGTGGCTTCGACTGGACAACTTATACCTATCCTATCGGTGAATATCTGAGCAATAACCTGTTCAAGATCCGTTTCCGTGCGCATGGCGACGATGCCAAGTGGATTAACTATTGGTACGTAGACGATGTGAAGGTATGGAACCCGGTTTGGGCGAAGGGACAGCTGAGTGTCAAGACTCCATCTGGCACCATCTCCAGATGTCCTGTTACCCTGACTGGCGATAACGGTGCTGTAATCAGCGAGACTACCGATAAGAATGGTGTGCTCAAGCTCGACCAGATAGAGGAGGGTACTTATACCGTAAGTATCATCCGTGAGGGCTACAACGAGTATAAGGGTACATGGACCGTCAAGGCCGATGGTACCAACAACTTCACAGCCAATTTGGAGGCTCCAAAGGTAGCGCTTTCTGCCAACACCGTGAGTGCAGACCTGGAGGCTGAGGCTAACATCACCAAGAACTTCACCATCAAGAACGAGGGTAACGGTCCTTTGATCTGGTATCTCAAGGAGAATACCAACAAGGGCACCGGCGACATCTCTCACCGTTGGGAAACCATGCCATCATGGAACACCTCCGGCGACTTGCAGAGGTCTATCGCCTTCGATGGTGAGTACTACTATACCACCTCTTCCGTAGAGTTGGGTAAGTTCTGGAAGTACGACAAGAACGGTAAGTTCATCGAGCAGTTCTCTATCCCAGAGATGTATTACAAGCTCTACGACCTTGCCTTCGACGGCCGCTACTTCTACGGCAGCGACTGGTCTAACCGTATCTTCAAAATCGATTTCGACAACCGTCGCATCGTGGATATCATCACCGTGGGTGGTGTTTCCGACTTGAAGATTACCCACTGTACCTACGATCCAGCCTACGACGGCTTCTGGATTGGTACCTTTACAACCATCGGATTGGTTGACCGCAAGGGTAAGTTCATCCGTAAGATGGCTGCCTTGACTACTGATGGCAACATCGCTGTCTATGGTTCTGCCTACGATAACGTAACTCCTGGAGGTCCATACCTCTGGTTGTCTGATATGACTGCCGAGTCTTCAAATAAGTTTGATAAGCTGCAGCTCCGTCAGTATGACATCGCCAGGGGTGTATTGACAAATGTGAAGCACGTATTGACCGATGTTCCTGGTTATGTATTGGGTGGTCAGGCCACTGGTCAGAACTATGTCTGCGGTCTGTTCTCTTCTATGGATGTAGTTCCAGGCAAGTTGGTTCTGATGGGAATACTCAACCAGAGTCCTAACCTGGTATTCAACTATACCCTGGCAGAGACCAACAAGTGGCTCAACCTCTCTCCTAAGCATGGTACGCTGGAGCCGGGTGCAGAGCAGGTAATCAACGTAGGTCTCGATGCTCTGGAGGCAAAGAAGGGCGACAGCTATGCTACAACAGCTACTTTGTTCACCAACCCAGAGTTGGAAGCACAGACCATCAGTTTCAACCTGAATGCCACATCTGAGTCTTCTGCTCCACGTCCGTTGAGCCTGAAGGCTGAGCCTAAGGCTGCCTCTGCCGTCCTCACATGGGCTAAGGGCAATGGTGCAGCTGTGGCAGATGGATATAATGTATATCGCAACCACGTGAAGGTGAATGCTGCTCCAGTGAAGGAGATGCAGTTCACGGATACCAAGCTGGTTTACGGCAAGTATTCTTATCAGGTGACAGCGGTCTATAATGGCAAGGAGTCGGCAAAGAGCGATTCTGTAGTAGCCTTCGTCAGCGAGGGTGCTCAGTATTATGCTCCTCTCAACCTCACTTCAAGCATCAAGAACAACAAGAATGTTCACCTGAACTGGGATTCTCCATTGTTAGAGGCTGCCCATCGTGATACCATGAGCTGGGCTACCGGCAAGCACGAGGATGAGCTGGGTCTGGCTTCAGGCGGTTATTTCTTCGCAGGTGCCAAGTGGGATGCTGAAGATTATATTCCTTACCGCAACAAGAAGGTTTCTTCTGTTTCCATCCAGTTGGTTAACACAGTTACCTATCTTGCACCTCGTATCTATGAGGATGGTAAGATTATCTACAGCAAGAAATATAGAGGCGAAATCAAGTATGACGGTTCATTCACCGATATTCCATTGGAGAAGGATATTATCCTGAAGCCAGGACATTCTTATATCTTCGCATTCCAGATCATGAACGATGCGGATGTACATCCTCTGAGTCTCGACGACAGCAAGGCAGTGAATGGCAAGGGTAACCTGCTCTCTGTGGATGGCAAGAACTGGTTTACTGCAGCTGAGTCGGCTATTAGCGGTAACTTGAACATCCGCGTAAACGTGGCTCCTAACAGCAACGATACTGAGGAAACCCCTGTGGGTTATAACATCTATCGTGATGGCGTGAAGGTGAACAGCATTCCTGTGGCTGGTCAGTCATTCGATGACGTTCTCTCTAACGCAGGTACCTACAGCTATCAGGTAACATCTGTATATGCTGATGGCGGTGAGTCTGAGTTTGGCGGCAAGACTTCTGTTGAGGCTTATGCCATCGAGAACCAGACGGCTCCTCATCACCTGGATGCCACTGTAACCCGCAACCGCGACATCTCACTCCGTTGGGATGCTCCTACCGTTTCTGAGATGTCAATCCCTGCAGATGTAGCTAAGCGTCCTGTAACAACCGATGCAGCTATGCCTGAGTTCGTAAGAGAATTCGACGGTGCGAAGTCTTCTATGGCTGTGGCTACCGACGGCAAGTACATCTATACCTCTATCTATAACGAGGATGGTAGAATCGATGTGTTCTCTATGGATGGCAAGAAGGTGAAGAGCTGCGTGGTAAGCGATATCGACGGTATCCGTAACCTGGCTTACGATGGTCAGTATCTCTATGCAGGCGACTACAGCACCAAGATGCACGTCATCAATCCTGTTACCATGAAGTTGATGAAGAGCATCGATATCTCTGAGTACTCACGCCACTTGGCTTACATCCCAACACTGGATGGCGGCAAGGGCGGCTTCGAGGTCGGTGACTGGGAGACCAGCATCTACATGGCTAAGGATGGTAGCAAGTTGGCTACAGGTCCTGTCCTGAAGGGTGCTTCCGGCACAGCTTACTACGATGGCAAGCTCTATGCTTTCGAGCAGGGCAATGAGGCGAATGCCTATACCATCGGCATCTATGATATGGCAAGCGGTGAGCGTGTAGGCTCGCTCGATATGGGCAAGTATCTTGAGATTGACAACATCTCTTCTTACAAGGCAGGTGGTATGTCTTCGTTCGTATCTCCTGAGGGCATCACTTACATGTTGCTCGCTCTGCAGCGTCAGGGTGCTGCTACCAAGTTCGTCGTTCTGGATATGGGCGGCTTGAAGACGGTGGCTGGTTACAATGTATATCGCAATGGCGAAAAGTTGAATGGCGAACCGCTCACTCGTCGTTTCTATCAGGAGACCATGAGTCAGGAGGGCAATTACGACTACAGCGTAGAGACCGTTTATATTGATGGTACTACTTCGGCTAAGTCGGCTGTTGCCACAGCTACTATCGTGGCTTCTGGTGATGCTAAGGTTCCTGAGAATGTACAGGCAGTGCAGTCAACCTATGGCTACAACGTGCTCCTCTCGTTCAAGGATCCTGATATGTACAAGACTGCTGCTTCAGTCAACTCATTCGAGTCTTCTGTCAATGATACAGAGGTATTCGGTGCAGAGGGCGAGAGCTACAAGTCTAACTGGATGGTAAGTTCTGACTACTCATTCGATGGCAGCAAGTCGATTGTTGCAGCTCAGAAGGCTGAGGCATTCGGTGTTGTGAAGGCAGAGGGCATGAAGTATGTTCGTCTTGCAGCAAGAAATGCTGATGACCATAAGGGTAATGGTACATTCGATATCTATTATTCTGTAGGTGGTACTCACCGTGACAACTTCATCCGTCTGCAGACTGTGACAACCACAGAGCAGTGGCAGGATGTGATGTGTGAGTTGCCTGAGGGTACAGAGTACATCGGCTTGGCCAAGGCTGCGGGTAATCCAGACCAGTATATCGACGGTGTAAGCTTCTACAAGGAGGCACCTCAGACCGACTGCTACGGATTCGACATCTATCGCAACGGCGAGAAGATTACCGCTTCTCCGGTACAGGGCATCTCTTACGTAGATCACAACCTTTTGATTGGTCATTATGATTATCAGGTGAAACTGGTTACCAAGAACTCTGCAGAGAGTGAGTTGAGTGATGCAGTAAGCCTCGATCTCTATTATGACAATGGTAGTCTGGCTCCAACCTCTCTGCGTGTAGAGAACAATGGTGGTACCAGAAACCTGACCTGGCAGACTCCTGCCCTGGGTGAGCCTATCTACTTGCGTTGGCACGATGGCAACTGCTACGATGCAGCCGGTCAGCCTAACGGTGGTGCCTTCTTCGCAGGTGTCAACTGGTTTGCAGAGGACTTGAAGGATTACGGTCATCTGGCATTGAGCGATGTAGAGGTTTACATCAATCAGGTTCCAGATGCTCTCTATGTATTGGTTTATCAGAACAATACGTTGGTTCGCCAGCAGTTTGTTCCAAGCCTGAAGGAGTATGCCTTCAATACCATTCATCTTGACGAGCCACTCCCAATCGACCCTACCAAGAGTCTCCGTGTGGCAGTATATGTAGAGCACAACCAGATTACAGTGCCTCTGGGTTACGATAAGGGCCCTGCTCGCAGTGGTCGTGGTGACCTTTATTCTTCTGATGGTATCTCATGGAGTACGATGGAGGATTCAGGTGCTGATATCGATGCCAACTGGAACATTTCTGTTGGTTTGAGTCCATACTCTCCTGCCAGCTCAATGAAGGCAAGAAAGCAGGGTGCTGAGGTTCTCACATTCAAGCCAAAGGCAAATGTATCAGCTGCACCATTGAAGGTGGCTCATGTGGCACAGGGCGCAACTTCTCAGAAGAATGCCTTCCTGGGTTACAATGTTTATCTGAATGGTGACAAGTTGAACAACGACTTCATCTCTGGTAATTCATACACAGATAATTCTTCTGTTGTTGGCAATTATCTTGAGTATCAGGTAGCAGCCGCTTATTCTGTTACGGGTGAGCAGTATTCTAACAAGGTGACTCTTGTTGTTACTGGCATCGATGGTGTAACAGCCGATAAGTTGAAGATTACTATTGCTGGCAGCACATTGCGTATCGTGGGTGCTCATGCAGGCGACAAGGTAGCTGTTTATGCTGCTGATGGTAAGTTGGTAGTAAATAGTGTTGTAACCGACGATTATGTTCAGAACATTTCATTGTCATTATTGCCAGCCGGCACATACATCGTGAAGGTAGGTCATGATACCGTGAAGGTTCGTGTATCTCATCGATAAGATTCGATTATAAACAAAAAAAGAGGGTGCATTGCAATTGCGATGCACCCTTTCTTTGTTTTAACCAAATACTATTCACAATCGTATTTATAATCTGCCGGGCCATCAGCATCAACTGGCCAGTCTGGATTCTGAGTAAGAGTACTCATGCCGGCAGCCTTCTCAAAATCCTCGATGATGAAGCGAGCCACCTCGTTTCGTGGGTAGCGCTTGCTTGTTGAATTCGCGAACGGTCTTATAGTTCGAATTAAGTTAAATATTTATAAAAGTTTTGATTAAAAACTCGTAACTTACACATAATTAAATAAAAATGTGTAATTTTGCAGTCCGATTATTTCGGGGATACACTTAGAGTCCCCTGGATTGGTGTGTTAATAGCAATGTCCTGTGGCCGGGATTTGCGGTTAGAGAATCACCTGTCCGAAATAGTGAGTAAAAAGATTAAAAACGTTTTTTAGTAGTAATTTAAATTTTAAAATGGACACATTAAGTTTCAAGACTATCTCCGTAAACAAGGAGACAGCTAAGAAAGAGTGGGTTGTAATCGACGCAACAGACCAGGTAGTTGGTCGTCTTTGCTCAAAGGTAGCAAAGTTGCTCCGCGGTAAGTACAAGCCAACTTTCACTCCACACGTAGATTGTGGTGACAACGTAATCATTATCAATGCAGCAAAGGCTGTATTCTCTGGTAAGAAAGAGACTGATAAGATTTACACACGTTACACTGGTTATCCTGGTGGTCAGCGCTTCAACACTCCAGCTGAGTTGCGCAAGCGTCCAGACGGTATGGATAAGATCCTTCGTCACGCTATCAAGGGTATGTTGCCAAAGGGTCCTCTCGGCCGTTCTTTGATGGACAACCTCTTCATTTACGATGGCACAGAGCACAAGCATGAGGCTCAGCAGCCAAAGGCAATTGATATTAACCAGTATAAATAATTAAGGTAGAATGGAAGTAATTAATGCAATTGGTCGCCGCAAGAGCGCTGTAGCTCGTGTTTACCTCACAGAGGGTACCGGTAAGATCACAATCAACAAGAAAGATATTGAGACATATTTCCCATCAGCAATCCTTCGCTATGTAGTAAAGCAGCCATTGCAGTTGCTCGAGGCTGAGGGTAAGTATGATATTAAGGCAAACCTCGACGGTGGTGGTTTCACCGGTCAGAGTCAGGCACTCCGCCTCGCTATCGCTCGCGCTCTCGTTAAGATCGACGCAGAGGATAAGAAGGCTTTGAAGGATGCAGGCTTCATGACACGTGATTCACGTGCTGTAGAGCGTAAGAAGCCAGGTCAGCCAAAGGCTCGTCGTCGCTTCCAGTTCAGCAAGCGTTAATCAATACTATACATTATTATATATATTGGTTATATATAGCTGAACTAAGTTTAGTATCTAAATCGGTGAGATTCCATTAATCGGGGACTACTCATCGACTGATTCTAGATTAGAATTCAAAAAGAAAGTAAACAACAATTAAACAAGAAAAGACAATGTCAAGAACAAATTTTGACCAGTTACTTCAGGCAGGTTGCCACTTCGGACACCTCCGTCGCAAGTGGAATCCAGCAATGGCTCCTTACATCTTCATGGAGCGTAACGGTATTCATATTATCGACCTCAACAAGACTGTAGCTAAGATCGACGATGCTGCAGAGGCTCTCAAGGCTATTGCCAAGTCAGGCAAGAAGATTTTGTTTGTCGCTACTAAAAAACAAGCTAAGGATGTAGTAGCCGAGAAGGCTGCTTCAGTTAACATGCCTTACGTTATTGAGCGTTGGCCAGGTGGTATGCTCACTAACTTCCCTACAATTCGTAAGGCTGTGAAGAAAATGGCAAACATCGACAAGTTGATGAACGATGGTACATTCTCTAACCTCTCAAAGCGTGAGTTGCTTCAGGTAAGCCGCCAGCGTGCTAAGTTGGAGAAGAACCTCGGTTCTATCGCTGACTTGACTCGCCTTCCAAGCGCACTCTTCGTTATCGACGTAATGAAGGAGCACATCGCAGTGAAGGAGGCTAACCGTCTCGGTATTCCTGTATTCGGTATCGTAGATACAAACTCTGATCCTAAGAATATCGATTACATTATCCCAGCTAACGACGATGCTAAGGATTCTGTAGAGGTAATCCTCTCTGCAGTTTGCGGTGCTATCGCTGAGGGTCTTGAGGAGCGTAAGGCTGAGAAGGCTGACGATAAGGCTGCTGCTGAGCAGAAAGATCAGCCTAAGAAGAAGGCTGCACGCAAGGAAGAGGCTGCTGCTGAGTAATTAGGTAGAAGAATATATACTGGAGCCATTGATTCTGTTTATGATTCGATGGCTTTAGTAGCTTTTAAAGCAAGATTTTTATTAACTTTTTAATATAAAAAAATATTATGGCTGTTTCAATTGAAGATATCAAGAAACTTCGCGCTATGACTGGTGCTGGTCTTGCAGACGTTAAGAAGGCACTTACAGAGGCTGAAGGTGATTTCGATAAGGCAAAGGAGTTGCTCCGTGAGCGTGGTCTCGCTATCGCTGCTAAGCGTTCTGACCGTGAGACTTCTAATGGTTGTGTTCTCGTTAAGAAGGTTAACGATTTCGCTGCTATCATCGCTCTCAAGTGTGAGACTGACTTCGTTGCTAATGGTGCTGACTTCATCAAGTTGACATCTGATATCCTCGACGCTGCTATCGCTGCTAAGTGCCACACTCTCGATGAGGTAAAGGCTTTGGCTCTCGGCGAGTCTGATGTTCAGGCTGCTGTTACTCATCGCTCTGGTATCACTGGCGAGAAGATGGAGCTCGATGGCTACAATGTACTCGAAGGTGATAACATCGAGGTTTACGACCACATGAACAAGCACACTTTGTGTACTATGGTTCAGCTCAACGAGAACAACGAGGAGGCTGGTCACAAGGTAGCTATGCAGGTAGCTGCTATGCGCCCTGTAGCTCTCGACGAGTCTTCTGTTTCTGAGGAGACTAAGAAGACTGAGCTTGAGGTAGCTGTAGCTAAGACTAAGGAAGAGCTCGTAGAGAAGGCTGTTAACGCAGCTTTGAAGAAGGCTGGCATCAACCCAGCTCACGTTGACTCTGAGGATCACATCGAGAGCAACACTAAGAAGGGTTGGTTGACACCTGAGCAGGCTGAAGAGGCTCGCAACATCAAGAAGACTGTAGGTGAGGAGAAGGCTGCTTCTTTGAACCCAACTATGATCCAGAACATCGCTAATGGTCGTTTGGCTAAGTTCTTCAAGGAGAACTGCCTCGTTGACCAGGAGTTCCAGTTCGGTGATGGCGACAAGCAGACTGTTGCTCAGTACCTCGCTTCTCAGAGCAAGGATCTCAAGATCACTGCTTACAAGCGTTTCACACTCGTTGCTGAGTAATCCACGCTTTTAGCTGGATGGGATCATCACAAGATGACTCAACAACAACAACTATAATTTGACTTATAGTTAAATTAGAATATCCGGGAGTTATGGAGATAAAGCTCAGCTTTACTTCTAACTCCCTTTCTTTTTATCGGAATTTTTGAGAGAATCTCATAGCTGAATTTCTCGGAATCTTATAGCAGGTTTTCTCAGAATTTCATTCAAGGAATTTCTCGGAATTTCCTCAAAATTTTACTTTTTGGGGTTATTCTTTCTTAAAATATTGATATTATGAAGATATTTGCCATAGGCATGAACTATGCCGAACACAATAAATCGCTCCATGGTACGTTATCTAAACCAGAGCGTCCTGTCATTTTCACGAAGGCTGACTCTGCCTTACTCAATAATGGCAAGCCTTTCTTCATCCCAGACCATCTGGGACGCATCGAGTATGAAACTGAATTGGTGGTGCGCATCTGCAAGTTGGGAAAGACGATTCCGCAGCGTTTCGCTCACCGCTATTATGATGCTGTGACTGTGGGTATTGACTTCACAGCCAGAGAAATGCAGAAGAAACTGAGAGAGGCAGGACAGCCTTGGGAGTTAGCGAAAGGATTTGATGGTTCTGCCGTTATCGGTGAATGGGTAGATGTACAGAAATTTAGAGATATACAGGCTATTCATTTCCATCTCGACTTGAACGGAAAAAATGTGCAGGAAGGTTGTTCCAGTGACATGCTCTACAAGGTGGACGAAATTATCTCGTATATCAGTCAGTATTTCACGCTGAAGACTGGTGACTTGCTCTATACGGGTTGCCCTACGGGTTGTGGACCTGTACAGATAGACGACCATCTGGAGGGATATTTAGAGGACAGGAAGGTGCTCGACTTTATGTGTAAGTAATTGTGTAAGAAGTGATTTGAAAAATATGGTTACAAAGGTTTGGAGATATTTGATAGCAATTCTATTGCTGATGCTTGTCTTGCCTATGCAGGCGCAGCAGTTCTTTAACCTGACCGCAGATGAGGTCAGGGTAGATTCCGTGTTGCCGAGATTTGTGTATTCCAAACCTTTATCCAATCATTATCAGGATTCTATTTATACAGCAACGATCAAATATGCAGAATATGTGGATATGACCGTTGCTGATATTGCCAACTACAATCGTCTCTCGGGGGCGGCACTTCCATCGCAGGTTTCTGTAGAGACTCAGGTTTCGCTTTGTCGCAACGAGGCAACGCTCCTCGTCAATTTTTGTCCGTTGGTATTCCGCAACAACAAATATCAGATATTGGTTAGTTTCATGCTCGACATCAAGGCCAAGCCTATCAGTCGTTCAATGGCGAAGGCAAGAACTTTGACCCGTGCTTCTGAAACAGAAAAGGATTATGCGGCTCATTCTCTTTTGGCTACGGGCAGATGGGCGAAAATCAGAGTAGGCGAGAGTGGTGTTTATCGGCTTACTGACCAAGTTATCCGACAAGCTGGTTTTTCTAATATTGATAAGGTAAAAGTGTTTGGTTATGGAGGGAATCTTCAGAACGAGGCACTCTATGCGTCAGAAATCTTAGCCAATGACGATCTGAAGGAAGTGCCACAGTATGTGAGAGATGGCAAGCATTACTTCTATGCCAAAGGTCCGGTGAGCTGGAGTAGCAATACTGCCACCCGTCGTACTCGTAATCCTTATTCTGACTACGGATATTATTTTATCACACAGAGCGACGAGGCTCCGCAGACCGTGGATTCAGCTACTTTTGTGAACTCATTTTATCCTTCCAGCGATTTCTATCATTCTCTCTATGAGGTAGATGGTTATGCTTGGTTTTCTGGTGGAAGAAATCTCTATGATTCCAAAGCGCTCAATCAGGGAGCCAGCGAGCAGATTGTCTTTACCAATACTACTGGAAATGCAGGCGGAAAATTGGCCGTCAACATCTCTACGGGTACTTCTGCTACGGCTGATGTGGCTTTGAACGGCAGGACCTTAGGCAAGGTTTATGCCCAAGTTTCCAGTTCGGAATACGATTTTGGAGCGGAAGGTTCGACTATTTTCACCCTCAAGAATCTGACCATCGGCGGCAATGATACGATTACGATTACGAATGTTTCGGGCGGAACCATGCGCCTCGACTATGTGGCTATGGTGTGGAATGCGCCGAAGGCATTGCCGGAATTCTCTGGAAAGATTCCAGCAGCGCAGTTTGTTTATAATATTACCAATCAGGATCATCATGCTGATGCACAGGCCGACATGGTGATCATCATCCCTACTTCCCAGAAACTGCTCAAGCAGGCAAAGAGGCTCAAGACTTATCATGAAACCCATAATGGCTTGAGAGTCAACTTGGTGCCTGCTGACGAACTGTATAATGAATTTTCCAGTGGAACACCTGATGCAGGAGCTTACCGACGTTATCTGCGCATGCTCCAAGACAGAGCCGAAGGAAATGAGGCAGATATGCCGAAATATCTCCTGCTTTTCGGAGATTGTGTATGGGACAACCGTATGCTGACTTCCGACTGTAAGCGACTAAATCCAGATGATTATCTTCTCTGTTTTGAGAGCGAGAACTCTCTCAATAAAATTTATTGTTATGTGAGTGACAGCTGGATGGGCATTCTCTCTGAGGGAGCCGGCGGTTCTCCTACCACCCAACAGCAGGACGTAGCGGTAGGAAGATTTCCGGTTTCAACACCAGAAGAAGCCAAGATTATGGTGGATAAAACCATCAACTATATGGAAAATGCCAATGCGGGATCATGGCAGAACACATTGGTGTTTATGGCTGATGACGGTAATGACAACCTCCACATGAAGGATGCCGACGAAGTGGCCAACTATATTGCCGACAAATATCCTGATTTTCAAATCAAGAAGGTGATGTGGGATGCTTACCAGCGCACCACTTCTTCTGTGGGCAATTCCTATCCTGAAGTTACACGTATCATCAAGGAGCAGCAGGCCAATGGTGCCCTGATTATGGACTATGCCGGTCACGCCAGTGCTGGTCAGTTGTCGCACGAGCAGGTGGTGAAACTGATGGATTTCAACAATTTCAAGAATACCAACCTCCCTCTCTGGGTGACTGCAGCCTGTGATGTCATGCCTTATGATGGAGTGGAAGACAATATCGGTGAAGCAGCTGTGCTCAATCCGAATGGAGGAGCTGTTGCTTTCTATGGAACAACCCGAACGGTTTATGCCAATCGTAATAAATATATGAACCGTGCCTTTCTCTACCGCGTGCTGAGTACGAAGGACGGAAAACCGCTGACTATCGGTGAGGCGCATCGCCAGGCACAGAACGACCTGGTTAAGGGAAATGTAATCGGTTATGATGTGGAAGGTAAGCCAATCAAGGAGAGCGACCTGACTTCTAACCGCTTGCAGTATGCGCTCTTAGGCGACCCGGCTATGCCGTTGAATGTGCCAACACTGAAAGTAGTGGTAGATTCTGTGAATGGCATTTCTACTTCGGATGCTTCTGCCAAGGCTATGCTGAAAGCAGGAATGGTGGCAAGAATCGACGGACATATTGAGGGAAATGAAGCTTTCAACGGTGTGGTGACGGCTACGGTAAGAGATTCCAAGGAGCTGATTACCTGCCGACAGAACGATGGCACAAGTGATGCTTTCACTTTCTACGACCGTACCAAGACTCTCTATAATGGTTCTGACAGCGTAGTGGGAGGCAAGTTCTCTTTCCAGTTTGCCGTACCTAAGGACATCAACTATACGGATGAGTCTGGACTGGTCAATCTCTATGCCATCAACAATGACAGGACCATCCGTGCTCATGGTTCGAGCGACGCATTCAATGTGGGTGGAAGTGCACTGGCAAAGAATGACTCCATCGGTCCGTCTATCTACTGTTATCTCAATTCGCCTTCCTTCGTGGATGGTGGAAACGTGAACCCTACGCCTTTCTTTGTGGCTGAGGTGAAAGATAAGGACGGAATCAATGCTGCAGGAAGTGGTATCGGGCATGATTTGCAGCTCATCATCGACGGTGATGCGAACAAGACGTATAATCTGAATAACAATTTCACCTACGATTTCGGAACTTATACGAGCGGCTCTACCTATTACAGTATTCCTGAGTTGGCAGCCGGTCCGCATAAACTCCAATTCCGTGCCTGGGACATACTGAACAATAGTTCTACCGCTACGTTGACTTTCAATGTGGTGAGGAGTCTGAAACCATCGTTTGATACAGGTGTAACCGAGAATCCAGCCCGGAATTCTACCACATTCATCATCACGCATGATAGGATAGCGAGCAGTTTGGATATCGTCATCGAAGTGTTTGATACTTCCGGAAGAAAACTCTGGCAGCATACAGAGACGGGCGTTTCCAATTCGGGTCCTTATACTGTGAAGTGGGATTTATCCACAGGTAGTGGAACCTTGCGTACAGGCATCTATCTCTATCGTATCAAAGTGGCTTCAGATGGCAGTGGGTATGAGTCAAAAACCAAGAAACTGATTGTACTCAACCATTGATCAAAATAGAAATAACATATTAACATATATATAATAAGGTATGAATATCAAGAACAGAACAGTTAAGATATGGGCAACTTGCCTCTTGGCAGTCTTTTCTGTGCAGGCGAATGCACAGGAGAACGAGAAAGATCTCTTCAATCCAGTCAACTTCGCTGTGATCTCGCAGACCATCGCTCCGGATGCACGAGGTGGCGGTTTGGGTGATGTGGGTGCAGCTACAGACCCAGATGTCAATTCCCAGTACTGGAACCCTGCCAAGTATCCTTTCAATATTTCAAGAGCAGGCGTGGCACTCAACTTCACACCATGGTTGCGCTCCTTAGTCAACGATATGAACTTAGCCTATCTGGCAGGTTATTACCGTATAGGTGACTACAGTGCCGTTTCTGGTTCCTTGCGCTATTTTAATTTGGGTGAGGTTTATACGAGTTTAGATGAAAATGCCACTACTATCAACCCTTATGAAATGTCGCTCGATGTGGCTTACTCCCTGATGCTCAGTGAGAAGTTCTCTCTGGCAGCGGCAGTGAGATGGATTTATTCAGATATGCGCTTCACTGAGACTGAGGAGAATTCCCCAGCTTCCGCTTTTGCCGCAGATATTGCTGCCTATTATCAGAATTACGTCAATATCGGTCAACGCGAATGTCAGTTGGGTATTGGTTTGAATATTTCCAACATCGGTAGTAAAATCACATTCAGCGGAGAGGAATACAGTCAGTTCCTGCCAGCCAACCTGCGTTTGGGTGCTTCCCTGATGATTCCGCTTGACGAGTACAACCGACTGACGATTGCTGCAGATGCCAATAAATATCTTGTGCCAACCATTCCGCAGCAGGAAGAAGGTGAGGACAATGCCGACTATGAGGACCGCGTACATAGAGAGTACAGCGACGTATCTTCCATCAGCGGTATTTTCAAGAGTTTCAGCGACGCTCCAGGCGGATTCAAGGAGGAGTTGAAGGAAATCAACTATGGTGTAGGTGCGGAATATGTATATAATGACAAGTTCTCTATCCGTGCCGGTTATCATCATGAGAGTGCCAGCAAGGGTAACCGTAAGTATTTCACTGTAGGTGGCGGTTTCAAGATGAATGTTTTCTCTCTGGATGCCGCCTACGTAGTGGCAACGGCAAAGAGCAATCCGCTCGACCAGACCTTGCGCTTCACCTTGGGATTTGATATGGACGGAATCAAGGATTTGTTCAGAAGAAGATAAATTAGCAATATAAATAGACTATGAATATACGTGTAGGATTCGGATATGATGTGCACAAGTTGGTAGAAAATCGTGACTTGTGGTTGGGTGGCATTAAGATAGATTACGAACTCGGATTATTGGGCCACAGTGATGCAGATGTGTTGATTCATGCTATTTGTGATGCCTTGTTGGGAGCAGCCAATATGCGTGACATCGGCTATCATTTCCCTGATACGGCAGCAGAGACGCTGAATGTGGATTCCAAGATTCTGCTGAAGAAGACCATCGACCTGATAGCCACCAAGGGGTATGTGTTGGGCAATATCGATGCAACCATCTGTGCTGAGCGTCCTAAGCTCAATCCGCATGTGCCTGCGATGAAGGCCTGCCTTGCCCAGGTGATGAATACGGATGAGGAAAATATTTCCATCAAGGCAACGACCACAGAGAAATTGGGCTTTACCGGAAGAATGGAAGGCATTTCCGCCTATGCTACGGTTTTGATCGAGAAAGTTTAGTCCTTTCTCCTAATAGATACATTCCGTTTCTTCTCTTGATAGAAAGCAGTCTTTCTGTTTTTCTCTCCTTGAAATCAGACCATCAAAATAGAAAAAAGAAAGCAAAACGCTCATTAGGCTTTACAAGTTGAAAGTTTAATGAGCGTTAATGGTTTCTTAAAATCTGTTGTGTTCGGTCACATTTTGTTGATGTAAATCAAAAAAACGCAAAGGTACTGCATTTTCTTTCAAAAATATTTGGAGGAATCAGAAAATCGTCGTACCTTTGCACTCGTCAAAAGGTTAATAGATTGTTTAGGTTAGTAGTAATAGATTTAGGTTTTTAGTTATTAGGTTTTAAGGTAGATTGTTTAACAGATAGCTAAGGAGATCGTGAGATTACCTTTGGTTAAGAATTTTTTTTAAGTTAAACATATTGTATGCCGCAGCTCGAGGTGAGTTGCGGCATATTTTATTTTCCCATTCTCATTCTTTCCCTCTCACCCTTTTCATCTCTTTCTTTCCCGACAATCTTTCTTTTATTTTTGAAAAAGTAGCTTTTTCTTTTTGTCCTTCAAGTAATTTGCATTATCTTTGCATTATCTTAATCTGCATTTGCAGCAAAACCCTTTGCAATAGGCGTAATAATAAAAGATAATAGGCATGAGAGTACTCATAGTAAATACAAGCGAGAAAACGGGAGGTGCTGCAGTTGCAGCCAACCGTTTGATGGAAGCCCTTAACAATAATGGTGTTAAGGCTAAGATGTTGGTGCGTGATAAGGCAACAGAGAATATCACGATAGCCAGTTTGCCGCATTCTCCTTTGCTGCAATGGCATTTTCTGTGGGAACGCTGGCGTGCTTTCTGGCATCTTCACTTCTCTTCCGTCCATCTTTGGGAAATAGATTTGGCTTGTGCCGGCTCTGATATTACCAAGTTGCGTGAGTTTAAGGAGGCTGATGTCATTCATCTGTCCTGGATCAATCAGGGAATGCTTTCACTGAAAAGTATTCGCAAAATTATTAAAAGCGGCAAACCTATTGTCTGGACTATGCACGATATCTGGCCTGCTACGGGCATCTGTCATTATGCAAGAGGCTGCAATCGCTATGCTTCTGCGTGTGGCAACTGTCCACTCCTGCCTCATAAGGGCAGCAAGCATGACATTTCCAACAAGGTGTTCAGGCGCAAGAAGGAACTTTATCAGCATAGTAATATCTACTTCGTCACTTGCAGCAAGTGGCTGGAGCGGCAGGCTAAGAAGAGTGCCCTCTTTACAGGACTTCATCTCACCAATATTCCCAATCCGATAGATACGCGGGTCTTTTATCCTCATGACAAGGCTGAGGCTCGTCTGCGTGCCGGACTCCCGGATGATAAGAAGATCATCCTCTTCGTTTCACAGAAAGTAACTGACGAGCGTAAAGGCATGAGTTTCTTCGTAGAAGCCATAGACAAGTTGGTAGCCCAGCATCCTGAAATGAAGGAAAATACGGTAGTGGCTATCTTGGGCGGTCATTCGGAAGATGTGGCAGAGAAACTGTCCTTGCCAGCATTCCCTTTAGGCTATGTGAGTGACGAGAAGGCCATCGTTCAGATTTACAGTTCGGCTGATGCATTTGTGCTCCCTTCCTTGGAGGATAATCTTCCGAATACGATTATGGAGGCGATGGCTTGTGGAGTGCCAAGTGTTGGATTCAAGGTGGGCGGCATTCCTGAGATGATTGACCATCAGAAAAATGGTTATGTGGCCAACTATCGGGATGCAGACGACCTGGCACAGGGCATGTTCTGGGTGCTGGAAGAGGCTGATGCGGAGGTGCTCAAGAGTAACTGTCTGCAGAAAGTGGCCCACAACTATTCGCAGCATGCCGTGGCAATGAATTATATTGAGGTGTATAATCAGGCAATGGCTTACAAGAATTACAGTTTGTAGGCAATGGCCGTTGATAAAAGTAGAAACGTTATGATCAAATTTTCGATAATTACCTGTACTTACAATGCAGAGTCTGTCTTGCAGCGCACGTTGGATTCGGTGATGAAGCAGACCTGCTGCAATGTAGAACACCTGATCATAGATGGTAAGTCGAAGGATAAAACCTTGGCAATGGTCAAGGCTTACAAACATAAGAATGATGTGGGTGAAAGTGCCCATGAAATCCGGGTTTTCTCAGAACCGGACAAGGGACTTTACGATGCCATGAACAAGGGCATTGACCGTGCTACTGGCGACTATCTCGTGTTTCTGAATGCAGGAGATGTTTTCCCTTCCGCCGATACGTTGGAATACGTGGAAGGTTGTGTAGGCGAGGGGGAAGTCCTGCCGGGCGTCCTTTATGGAGATACGGACATCGTGAATATGGATGGTCGCTTTCTGCGCCATCGCCGTCTTTCTCCACCCAAGAAGTTGACTTGGCGTTCTTTCATTTGGGGAATGTTAGTCTGCCATCAGTCTTTTTATGCCCGCACGGATATTGCCAAGAGTGAGCACTATGATTTGGATTACCGCTTTTCTGCCGATGTTGATTGGTGCATCCGCATGATGAAAGCATCCAAAGCCCATAAGTTGCCTTTGCGCAATGTAGGGGCAGTCATCACCAATTATCTGGATGGTGGAATGTCGGTGCAGAACCATAAGGATTCCCTGAAAGAACGCTTTCAGGTGATGAAACACCATTATGGTCTGCTGCCCACCTTGTTGGCTCATGCCTGGTTTCTCATCAGAGGCGTATTCAAGAAATAGCCCCTGATGATAGTTCTCCGAGGATATTTCGCAGTTCATCGACGATGGTAGCGAGATATTCTCGGATTTTTTCTGTCTCTACCTCGTTGATATGTTCAGGAGCCAAAGCTTGCACCAGTTCCAGGCTCTCCATCTGTATCATGGAAGCGATAGGCAGCAACTTATGAGCCGCCTTTCCGATGTCTTCGCAAGGTAGAGTTTCTTGAGAAAGTGCATCCTGCATTTTTCTAAAATGTCCTTCCAGTTCCTGCTTTACGCTGCTGATGATTTCAGCAGCAGCGTCTTCGTCATCTTCAGCGAAAGCCAACAGTGGCTTGAAACGGTCAGGGAAAGTCGATTTTTCTTTTTCTACTATTTGCTCCTTTTGAGAATCAATTCTTTCTACTCCCAAGATTTCTTCCAGTTTCTCCATAGAGAAAGGCTTGAAGAGACAATCGTCAAAACCTGCTTCATGCAATTTCGATTTGATACTTGTATCATGCGCAGTCATGGCAATCACCAGCATCTGACTGTGATTGATGTGCTTAATCATCTCCATACCATTCATTTCAGGCATTTCGATGTCCATCATCATCACCGCCGGTTGCTCGTTGTGAAGTGCCGTAAGGGCTTCCGTCACATGATGGCAAGTGATTACCTTCCACGTATCACCTATCAGACGGCGCAACATCTCTTGCAGCAGTTGTAGCTGCAGAGCATCGTCGTCCAGAATGAGAATCTTGTGGTTGGCGAAATTCCGCTTCGTTTTCTGCTTGTCTTTTCCTTTAGATAATCTTGTTTCTCCTTCAATTTCTCCTATTTCTTCTGTTCCACCTATTCCATTATTTTCTGTTCCTCTTTCAGTTTCTTCTTCTTCTTCTGCGTCAGTCTGTTGCTGCAATAGAATAGGGAAGGAAACGGTGAAGGTAGAACCTTTGCCCACTGCAGATTCGAGCTGAATCTTTCCGCCGAGTAAGGCTACCAGTTCGCGGGTGATAGACAGACCCAGTCCTGTGCCCTCAATGCCCTGTGCACCTTTGAGTCTGGTGAATGCCTGGAAAACCTTCTGTTTTTCCTCTGAGGTCATTCCCTTTCCCGTATCTTTCACCTGTAGAGTGAGTTCATAAGTATGCTCGTCGATGATGATGTTGTATTCATTTCTCGCCTGTCGGATAGAAGCCATGATATGTACGCTTCCCTGGTCTGTATATTTGATGGCATTGCTCACCAGGTTGTCCAGCACCTGTCGGATACGGAAGTCATCAGCCCTGAATATTTTTCCCCAGATATTGTCCTTATCTGCATTCTGGAACTCGCAGGAGATTGCTAACCCCTTCTTTTCTGCCTGTAGTCTGAGCCCTTCCACACTTAGTTTCACCAACTGTTCTGGTGAGAAATTGACAGGGTTCAGTTGCATGAGCCCGTTTTCCAACTGATGATAATCGAGAAGGGAAGCCACCAGTTGGGAAAGATGACTGGCTGAGTTTTTGATATTGCTAAGACATGAAGTTCCCTTAGGATCGCTCACATACTCCTTCATCAGATCGATAAACCCGGAGATGGAGGCAGCAGGTGCCTTGATGTCGTGGGTGATGGTAAGGAGGAGTCTTTCCCTCTGTCGCATGATGCGCTGGATTTCCTCGTTGGCATTCTCCAGGTTTTCCCTATAGACACGCTCCTTCTTGGTGTCCTGGTAGATGTACCAGAGCAGGATGATGGCAGCAATGATGGCGATGATGGCAAGGAAGGCAATCTGCCATATCAACTGCTGGCGTGCTTCCATCGCCTTGTTGATGGCATGTTGCATGGAAGTGCGCTCTCTCTGGTGCGCCTCATTCAACTTCTTGGCAGAACGCAGGGCAAGTTGCGCATTGACAAGCTGCAGATCCTCCATCTCCTTGTTCACGGCTTCGCTATGATGAGTAGAGACTTTCTTCTCTTTTTTCTCAATATCTTCCAGAATGTTGGCCACATTCTCTGCCACATTGATAGGCGTGGCGACAGAATCCACCACCGCCAGATTCGTATCTCTCTTTACGCTGATGGTTTCAGCATGTTCTTTTTTGAAAGCGTCGGCAAGGCGTCGGAAGAATCCTCTTCGGGTTTTCAGCACTTCTACCGTAGTGTGTTTAGCCTCGTGAGTCTGCGGGGCTTTCTTCTCTACCACAATGGAGTCTTTTCCCTTGCTGAGACTGTCCACCTTGGCGCGCAGATAGCCTTTGCTTGACTTACCTGCCAAAGCCTCCGAGAGTTGCTTGAGATTATTCTGTTCTTCCTTGAGCAGTCGAGTCATCGTACTATCTGACACATCCTGCTTCTGGATATATTCGCGGGAAGCCTGGTTGATGTCGTAGATAGACTTGGTATTGCTATATACGAGCACCATTGCCATGATGAGGACAATGGCAGTAGCTGTATAGCCGATAGCAACTTTTAAAGGGACATTATTTTTTTGCATGATAAAAAATCTTTTCTTAGATGCAAAGTTAGCTTAAAAAATCTGATTTACCATCTAAAAGTGAAGGAAAAACAAGGAAATACGAGAAAAAGGAGCCACATAGATACCCCCAAATACAAAAAAACAGGAGAACAAAGCCATGATAGCCTTTTATCTCCTGCCCAATTGAAAGCGACGTGTAATTATTTACTGTTTTTTGAAGGTGATGTTATTCTGCAGTAGCTGCTGAGTCTGTAGATTCAGCTGGTGTAGCTGCTGTAGAATCCTGAGCAGTATTCTCTGCTGGAGTAACTTCATTCTCAGCTGGAGTTGCAGTTGTGTCGGCTGGAGCGACTGTGTCAACTGGAGCTGCGCATGATACACTTGCCATCTTGTTAGAGGCGAACACGTTGCTAACTGATACCATTACCAATGCTGCGATAGCTGCAAATACTAATTTCTTCATAATTGTTATGTTTTTAATTTGTGAATATATTATTTTATTTATTTCTCTTTTGTGAAGCGCCTTATGTACTTTTCGTCCCCTTTTTTGTGGAATTTTCCTTTCTCTTTGTGGAATTTCCTGTCTTTTTGAGGAACATTCAGTTCGTTTGCGTCTTCGCTTAAATATATCACAATAGACGTGCCAAAAATATGAAGAAAATTGTAAGTGGTTGATAGATAACGTGTTATCTGTTCTTGCGCCAAAAATAAGATGTGTGGAAGTGTGTGGAAAGTGTGGAAAAAGTGTGGAATATTTCCCCAAAAAGGTGTGGAATAGCTAAAACCCGAAATGATTTTGACCCAAAATGACCATGACCAAATGACCGGGGACCCTTATTTGGGTCGTTATTGATGACCGGCGCCTATCGTCTATTAAGACTAAGATGAGTCGTCTATTAAGACCAACTTTTTTCCTTTAGGGGAACAAGCTTTTTTCGAAGAGATGAAAAAGCGGTCATTTGGTCATGGTCATTTTAGGTCAAAAACATTTCCAGAAGTCACTATCCACGTTTACAACAGATTTTCTGCCAAAGACTGTCCTGATTCTTCCTCTATAATTGTATGCCTCCCCTCTGCTTCAGCACTTTCAGGAAGAGATGCTCCAATGAAGTCTTGTCTGCATTCTGGGTGCTGACGGCTGCGTATCCTACGGATTTAAACCCATTGTTGATGGCATTGTCGAGATTATAGAGTCCTAATTCTTCCTTGATGAATCTCCTGAGCTTCTGTTCGTCACATTCATAAGGATAGTGGCAAGCTTCAAGATAACCTAAATCCTTCTTGGTGCATGTCACGATGAGATCTATGTCCTGGGTCTTACGACCTACTTGCAGGATAATGTCCTTCAGCGTGGAGAGCGTCGCCTCCATATCGTAGTTCTCTGATGGGTTGCTGTGCTTCTTATGCCAATCTTCGAATGCAGGAGAAGGGGAGCACTTCTGAATGTCTATCATGCTTGGGTCGATGACAAACAGGATGGTGCCCACATTGGTGTAGAATTCCAATGCAGAGGTTGTCTTGGCCATGTTCACATTAAATTTCTCACCAGCCACATCATAGAAGAACAACTGGTAAGGCATAGGACGGAACTTGAGTTTCAGACGAATCTGTATCGCTTTGTAACGGTTTTTCACTGCCGTCTGGATGCCTTCACCCTGATGGATGCGTTGCGCCATCATCTCCCATTTCTGGTTGCCATCCACATCAACCTGCTGGAAGGCTTTGCCGAATCTCTGGCTCAACAGTTCCAAACCGCGATAGAGCAGGTAGGACTTGCCTGATGAGCGTTCGCCCACAATGCCGATGTGGAGATCGGTGCCGCAGGACTTGTCGTGAGAGAGATTGGTGAACTGCTGACAATGCTGGCATTTTCTTGTCAGTTTTGCCTTTCCGTTTACCAGCATGGTGGGTACTCTCACATGAGTATGGTGGTTTGTCTGATGGAATATGCCATAGACGCCCGGTTTCAATTCTATCGGATAAACCTTTCCTTCTACGATATACGAGAAGTCTTTCTTATTGCCGCAGACCGGACATGGGCGGTGGACATTATAGGCCTTGATGGCTGCAAACTCGATGAGGCGCAGGACATAACTGAACAGGATGAGTGCGAGTGCGAGAAGCAGAAAGCAGGCTATCGGGGCAGCAATGACGAGCAGGATAAGGCGTCCGTATGTATGGAAGATGGATAGAGTCCAGTCCAGTGCATTCACATTATCCATGAAGTCGCTGCCAGTCTGGATGAACTGTTCGCCCCAGTCTTTCAACGTGTCGCTGAACAGGACGAGAATGCCGCCGACGAGGATGCCGGCTATTCCATAGAATCTGCGGAACAGCAGGAGGATGACACCTATCACCAAGACTATCCAGCCGATGATGATCAAGCCCCAAAGCATGAGGTTGAGTATCCAAAAGACAAACCAGGTAATGCCGCCAAAGAGCAGGAGAACGAGGATAGAGGACAGGAAGGCGCCGATGATGGAGGTGAAGATGGTAGCCATCTTCACGTAAGGCTCGCTATTATACATCCACATCTTTCTCATGCCATTGTATTCTACTTTTCCTCCGAAATTCCGGAACAGTCCCCAGTGCTTCTGGGCATAGGATATATAGAGCGTCAGGAAGAAGGCGGTGCAGAGGATGATGGCTGCCATCAGACCTGTGCTGGGCGGCGTAGGCTCTGAGGAATAGGCATGGCGGATGATGCTGCTATTGGTAATGGCAGATTCTGCCTGCAGCTTGGACTGCTGGAGTTCTTCCTCGCTATAGTATTTGTAGCGTATCCTTGCTTCCTCCGTGATTTTCCCATCTCGGCGGGAGACATACTGGATGCAGTTGTCGTAGGAGTCATACTTTGTGGAGATATGAACCTGATAGTCTGGTTTTCCCTTGGGTGTGAAATATTCGATGAGGACAGGATGATTCTTTTCATCATAACTATACAGGCAGTAAGAACCGTCATTTACCATGGTTTCCACTGCCTTGACCAGTCCCCGGCTATTATAAGAATAGGTGTAGGTGGTGCCGGCACCCGTCCGGATGTCATTCACCTTCTTGATCAGGGTTTCTCCCTTGATCTTGTATCGGTTGGTAATGCCGTTTTTCTTCTTTTTGTCACTATATAGCCATTCCTTGACCAAGGTACCCTTCTTGTATTCTGCCCGATAGTCGGTAATCCCGGTGCCATTCATATCCTGGATGTTGTTGTAAGGATCATAGGTATAATGAATGACGATGGAATCTCCCCTCACAAGGGTCTTGCTCTTCAGGAGAACTCCTTCCGTGGAATAGTCGTTCTGGATGGAGGAGTCTAACTTTCCGTTTTTATAATAGGAATATACAGCAGATTTTACAGGACCGTTGAGTCTTGCAAATTCTTTGGCATAAGGATTTCCCTTGATGAAGGAGGGTGCTTTCTCCGACTCGCATGCGGCAAGGAGGAGTGCCATGAGGGTGATCAGATATATTTTGATATATTTCAAGTTCTCTATCTTTAGGGGTTGAACAGTTTCCTGTTATTGTTTGAACAGTTTCTTTTTGAGCGCTTTCCAAAAACCACCATGCTTTCTGAGGTCTTTCTTGCTCTCGGAATTCTCGTTCTCAGATTCCTTGTTTTCGGATTCTTCGTTCTCGTCTTCCTCGTCTCTGATATCTATGATTACTGGCAATCCAGTTTCTGGGTCAATCGTCAATTCCCAATCTTTATCCTCAAAATTCTGAGGGTTTGCGATGAGGCTGCAGATGATTTCGAGATGTTTTTGGAATTGTTGATAATCATCGTTTTCTGCTGCTTTCCTGATTTGCAGGAAGCATTTGTTCTCTGTATCTACATTTCTGAAGCTCTCATCGTCCAGATTGGCATAGACGTAGTTGTCAATATAAACTTCTTCCTGATTATGCTCGTTGAGGAAAATCATCTGGTAACCATGGGGCATTCCATATCCCTGCAGATAATTGGTCTGGAAATATTTTCCATGTGTCAACTCGTCTGGAAGTATGGAGAAATCTCTGAGGATGGACGGAATCTTGGCTTCTCTTGCCTGGAAGACGATTTTCTGCAGACTGGCATCTTGCAGTGTCCTTTCGTTGAGTTTAGCCTGGAGAAGGGCGATAGCAACCAGTGCAGTTTGTTCGTTGATATGGATGTTTTCTTTTGCATGAAAGCCTTCCTCATCCCCATGCTGCTTTTCTCCAACGGTGATTTCCCTCGGTTTCAGATAAGCGGGTTCACCAGTGAGCAATGCCTGGAGTTCCGGATTGTCGGGTGTGCAGGTGTTGTCAACGGGTAAGAATTTTTCCTGTTCGAGGAGTTGGGAAATAAGCTGCATATCTGGTTCCTCATCAAAAACGAGAATGTCTGCGATGTAATTGGTTCCAGCTCTTTGGGCTGAGTTGTGCTGGCAGAAATAACCATAGTCTATACCAATATAAGTGGTACAGGCAACGATGTATTTGGTTTCTCCGTTGTCTGTTGGGTAAACAAGATATTTCAGAGTGCGTGGATATTGACGGGTGATGGAGGCGTCTTGGGTGATGTCTTCCAGGGTCAACTGGTTGGCAACTCCCACTTCGTAGGCGAAATTCTCCTGTTCGCAAATGCTGCGGGCAAGTTCGTAATTCATCCCCTCTGTCAGGGTTCTGATGCCAAAGCCTGCCTGCCCAGTCAGCAGAGACTGCTGGCTGGAGCATTCTATGATTTCTTGAAACTGGATTGTCTTCATCTTATTTCTTCTTTAGAAGCGGATATTTAAATTGGTCTAAAATCCATACCAGCGGATCCAGCACCCGGTAAGGCTGGATGTCTGAGATGTGATTGTCTGTCTCTGGGGATTTGCCCAAGGCAGAGAAACCGAAGAATTTCAGGTTCTTATAATGGTTCTCGGCATTATTGACGAATCCGTCCTCGTGCCAGGAACAGAGCGCACTCTTCAGTCCGTCGCTTACGGTTTCGATGTCGCTCATCTGAATACCTCCGCCTTCCAGATAAGGACTGTTCTGGTCTATCGACATGCCTGGAATGGAAGTGTCTGCCAATTCTTCACTATGTTGCAGAATGGTGTCTATCTTGCTGAATGCGAAAGCCATCGGTTTCTTGAAATGAGCTTCTTTCTTCTTCTTGTCTCCATTGGCGAAATGGTCTATGATGTTGTTGAGAATGACATCATATTTCAGTTCGATTTCTCCCTTCATGTTCAGCTTCTCGTGAATATAAGGAATGGAGAAGGTATCGAGGAGGAAGATGACAGCATCACTCTCGTCGAGGAACTTCACATTCTTGCTGATGTTCTTCGGGTCGTTGAAATTCTCGCCTGCCGTATCGTAGAACACGAGGTAGAGGGGATTCTTGACACCTTTTTGGGTGATGGTGTAGATGAGCGGAATCTTGGACTTCTGGTCGGCTATCTTGGTTTGTGCCGGGAGAATGCCTCTCTTGAAGAGGATGTCGTAGAAATCAGTCTGGTATCTTACCTGTGTGCAGTCTTTGCGCTCATCAGCTACGGTGGAGGCCAATACTCCCAAGTTGCCGAGCTTGCTGCCATACTTACGCAGTTGGTCGATGAGCACGGTGATATAGTTGGTCTTGCCGCTGCTTCGTGCTCCGATGATGGAAATAATATAACCTTTATTCTTTACCATTTCCTTGGGAATCACATTGTGGCAATGCGGACAGATTACCGTATAAGTGGTATGGCCGCAGCGAGGACAGTCGGCAGAGTCGGGCATGGAATCCAACTTCTTGGCAATCCAACCGAGCTGATTTTCTACGAATGGCAGCATCTTGCGGTCTTGTCCCCAGAAATGGGAAAGCTTGAGGTCCATCAGTTTCTCGCAGTCATCGTTGGTGCAACGGAACATGACTTCGCTTCTGTTGAATTCTTCAAAGCAATATGGACAAACTATTTTTGGCATAATGATTTTATTTGTTCTGATGATTCAGATGATTCTATGAATTCAAATGATTTTATTTGAGTTTTTGAGTTTCTGGTACTACCTTGAGTGGAATACTCCGGTCGGCAGCGATGATTCTGAAAAAGAGCGGCTGGCCTTTCTGCAAGCGTCGGTAAGTGAGCGGAAACTTCTTTTCTGCTCCTGCCTCCAAGTCCTCATGATGGATGGTGAGATGTGACTTGAAATTGGTGAGGTCGAGCGGAATGGTTCCTTCTCCTATCAGCACATACAGGTCGCAAGGCGGTTCGCTTTCAGCCTGGAGCGTCAGGGTGTATTCGTCCTTGTGCATGAAAAATCTTGCCTCGCTCTTGGCACTGATGAAGTTTACCTTGATGGCAGAGAGATTAGCCTTGAGTTGGGTTTCTTCACTTTCCACCCATGTGCCGTCGCGCTTCTGATACAAAGCTGTGACGCAGGCAGAGAGACTGCGTGATTTTCCAGGTACGGGAATTTCGAATTCCGGTTCCTGTCCGTCATTCACGATATCCTTCCACTTTTCGTTTCCGTCTTCCACTTTCCATTTGATTCTGACAGTATGAACATCATTCCAAATCCAAACGACTTTGATATGGTTGACGTCTGTAGAGTCTATTCTGATGCCTTTGGGTGCCTCCATGGAAAGGATGCTTTTCTGTTCGCCAGCTACGCCGATATTGTCAACAATCGTTACTGGGATGAAAAAGCGCTCACCACAGTAGTCTTTCTTTACCTGATACTTGTTGCCTAATGCCGTCAACATGGTGTAATCAAGCGAACTGATGTCTTGGATGATGTCGTTCTTCTGCAGTGGGAAAGGACGGTTGGACTGATAAATCTTTACTACCCCTTCTGCTGGATTGTCCCAGGTGATGATGGCATTTTCCTCTGTCTCCTGAATGCAGAGATGAGTGGGTACAGGCATTTGCTTGCAGAGTGTGGCAATCTCCATCCTGCTTTCCTCTGCCCTCTGCTCGTATCCATTCTCGTCCTTGAAGACCAAGGTGAAACTATACTGGTAGTTGTGGCTTGGAACCAATTCTGTATCGCGGAACTGGGAGTCGGTGATGCTGCTTATCAGCTTTCCGTTTCTTCTGATTTCTATCGCACTGACTCCTTTAGGGAAGGTAATGTCGAAGAAGATGGAAGTGTCGCGGGGTGTTACTTTGATGTTCTGGAGTGGCAGCCCGTCTATGCCCACACTGTCTGCATGAGAGAAGTTGATGCCTTGCAAATCATTCATCACGGAGGAAAGAATGGTTGTGAGCCACTCTTCGTTAATATCCTTGATGTCTGAGGTGAATCCATTGAGGATGTCGTGGAAGTAGCTGTTATTGACCAACTTACCTGTCATCAGCATGATGGTGTTTGCCCTGTCGAGATGGATCTGCTGGGCAAAAAGACTGAGTTGTGACAATAGAGTATTGCTTCCGTAGTCCAGCAAATTGTCTATATTTGCATCCCGTCTTCTTACGAAGAAATCATGTCTTTCTCCCTCTAAGGTGATGCAATCTTCCAACTCTGATTTCCCGGAATCTAAAAAACGTTTTGCTGTGTCTCTGATGATTTCTGCGGCATCTTCTTTGTTCAGATAGCTGGATTCAGAGACGAGTTTTTTCCAGATGACTTCTGACAAGACATCTATTCTCGGGTCTTTTCCTGCACCGGCAATCGTAGTGGAAGCGAGTATTTTCCCATGGACTGTTTCTACATATTCTAGGACTAAATCGTCTGTATCTGCAGAGAGAATCAGTGCGTATGAATGTCCCTTGATGTGGTGGCAGATATAGGTTTCCAAAGAATAATCCTGCAGTTGGGTAAATCCCCGTTGTCTGATTTCTTCTTTGGTTTTTTCTTTGTCTTCCGAAGGGAACGAAGGGGTGAAAATGAGACCGAGATGAATGTCTGTTCTGTTTTCTTTGAGTTCATCTACGGCAAAAAGTTCCTCCACCGTATTCAAAGTTCCTACTTTCAATACGGTGTAAGAGCCATTGTCTTCTAATCTTCCCCCATAAAGTCTGATGCTTTCCTGGGAAATGGATATGATATATGATTTATTCATTTCTACTCATTCTTCATTGTTCTGTTTTTCGAGCTCTGTC
Organism: Segatella hominis; assembly: GCF_019249725.2. Classification (NCBI taxonomy): domain Bacteria; kingdom Pseudomonadati; phylum Bacteroidota; class Bacteroidia; order Bacteroidales; family Prevotellaceae; genus Segatella; species Segatella hominis. The sequence goes on along the minus strand of NZ_CP137559.1, from coordinate 2,679,468 downwards.
ATGAACAGTGTCTGTTAGTCTTGCCCCATATTTCCCAACAGGAAGTCCTCATAGAATTTGAGTCCTTCTAATATTAATATAGGTGACACGAAGTCGAACTCCTCAGCCCGTTTGGCATGCAGAAACTCTGGACGCTCCTTGATGAAACTGAGCAGTCCCATGTTCTGGAGTGCATCCTGTACTTGGTTCGGGTTCATGCGCAGACCGAAATATTGCTGGGTAATCTGCAAGAACAGTCCGAGGAAATCCTGGAATCGAGGACCGGCGGATGAACTGCCATAGAACTTGTCTCCTAAGCACGACATCATGTCTGCCGTAATACTGTTGTCGGCATCCAATGAAAGCACTTGCCCGAGTTTGTTCTCGATGGTGAATCCTTCTTCTCCGATGACTTCTATTGGTTGGCAATCCTTAGGGCGCATGAGCGTGGTTGACTCCATCGCCAATCCCTTGGAAACTTCAAACTTAACATCGTTGGAAATGCTCTTAGGGAAGGCAATCTCCAGGGCAGAGATGAACGAGGCTGCATCTTGCTGACCCAAGCCTTTGACAAACATGGCCTGATAGAATTGCGTAGCCAGGTCGTTATTGGTGGCAACGCCCAACCATTCCATGATTCTTGCGCCTTTTCCGGCAAAAGTGATGAGTACCTTCGGTTTCTTATCGCCTGTCCATCTGCACTCGGTAGAGTTTCTCACCTGCTTGATGAGCTTGCGGGTCAGGAGTCCAGCATAGTAGGTAATCAGGCCCGTGACATAAATATCTGCGCAGAGCAGTTCGCTACAGTCTGAGCTGATCTTCTTGTAGAAGAACGGGAGCTGAGCGGCATTCAGTCTGTCCACCATCTGTTCGAAATAGTAGCTTGCCGTATCAGGACTGTACCTGTTGGCTCCCAAGTTGAGACCTTGTATTCTCAATCCGAATTCCTCGCAGGTGCTGAGCAGAACCCGCTTGAAGTTTGGGCAATAGCGAGTTGCTTCACCCACCAGCTGAGCAGCGAAGTGGATGGAGTTCTGCTTGATCATGGTCAGGCGCGAGCCTTCTGGTGTATTCAGTTGGCACAGGGCAGAAATGTCACTTGTACTTCCGCCAATGTCGAAACAGACGGTGAGCGCATCTCTGTCATCTGCCTTTACATTGAGATAATTGGCAACGGCACAGGCCTCTGTCATACTCTGAAAATCATTCTCATCTACCATCTTGATCGGGTTGAAGGAGAATGTTTTTGTATCATCGTCTTTTTCCAGAACGATTTCGTGCTTCTTGCTGGTTTCTGACAGAATGTTCTGATTGTTTTCCAGGAAAGCATTGTTGGAGAAGTCTTGCTGTGGAACTGAAGCTTCTCCCAGGAAGCTGTTTCCTCCGAGTCCTTCGATATTTCCCAAACCGTTTCCTGCAATTCCTCCAATATTTCCCAAACCGTTCAAGCCTCCTAATGGGTTTCCGACATTTCCCAAGGTCTGGTTTGTGCCATCTGTCGCCTGATAGGCAGAATTGTTTGTCTGCAGATTATATCCGAAGGTGGAAACCTTCAGCTGGTATTGCGGATCCGTGATGACTGGCTTATGCTGGCATACATCATTCAGAGGATTGACGGTTGGCAATGAGCTCCAGATGGTGTTGTAGTTGCGCAACAGGCTTTCGCTCATGGATGATGGGTACGACCATTTCAGTTTCTTCGGGAACAGGTCTTTTACGAACAGTTCGGCATAGACCTGAAGCAGCAGGGAGCGCAGGAATGCTTTCTTGTAAGCAATGTTGCGTTCGTCATCATCCCATTTCATATTATAGCTCTGCTCTATCAATCCGCATTCTGCCGTCTGTAATTTGATGATTCGAGGCGTAGGGGCTATTGGAGCCAATGGCAGGTTGAGACTGAAACAAGGGAATCCGCCCTTCACTTCTTTCTCAAACTTGGAAATATCCTGGCTCTCATTCGTATCTTTTGCTACGCGTCTGGAATCGTGGAGCGTTAATGTACTCTTGATGGCATTGGACAACAATGGGTTAGACTGGAAGAAGAACAGATGGTTCTCATTGGCAGCCTTGTCGTCATTGTCTTCGCCAGCCCGCAACAGAGAGATTCTTCTGTTGGTGAACTGGATTCCCTTGGCCTGTTGGTCAAGCGGGTCGAGATAGGCGATGGATGTATTGGTGCTTCCAAAGTCAATGCCCAATGTAGTGCCGCGGAGGGAATTGTCCTGAATGCCCATTTTGTCTTGTGCAATATACGGAATTTCCGTAGTGGTCGTATATCTGATGAGCAGATAGCCCGATTCTTCGCCACCTGGCACTTGCAGTCTGATGCCCTTGAAAGGACGGTTGAATTCATAGATTTCGTATTTGTAGGGATTGTCGGCAGTGGCACTGTCGGCTACAATATGCAGGGATGATTCCGTCTGTTCCCATTCTTCGCCCACAAAAGGTGTAGCCTGGAAAGGATAATCTTTCAGGTTGATGTTGTGTGGCAATTCTGAATAGAGGAAGTATCGGTGCCATTTCGGGGAGATGAAATTTGGCCAGATGATGAGGTCTTTGCCGTCGATTTCTCCTCCGCATGTGTAGGTGGCTTTCATTTCCTTGGTCTTACCGTCGTTGAGTTCCAGGTGCAGGGTTACTTCCAGATTGTTCTTCTCTGCATCCGGATCAAAGACTGCAGTCAACCTGGATGGTATATTGGCTCTGGAGGTGGTGGATTCTACCAGTGCTCCGATGTTTTTTCCGAATGCCTTGATGCCTAATTCGCTGAGTGGAAGTGCAAAATATGCTTTTTCTTTCGGCTCATTCTTCTTGTTGGCTACCAATACGTGAATAGGGAATTTACTTGGCTCGTGCTTGAAAGGACCTTTGAAAATCAGTCTGGCTACTTTGGCTGTATCCGACAACAGTAATTCCTTCGGATTACAAAGTACGCTATTCTCCTGGGATGATGCATATAATACACCATCCAAGGCATAGAGTTCGTCCTTGTAGTTGAAGGCACGATCGAATGGGCGGTGGAAGATATTGATAGGTGGAACACTGGCGGTTTCCAACTTGAAGTTTTTCTTCTCGGCGTAGTCCTGTATTTCCTTTCTCCATGCGATGAGATTGCTGAGCAGGTTGTCATATTTGGGTGCTAAACTGCTATCAAGATGAGCATAGTATGCTGCCAAACCATTAATGCCTGTCTTCCCATCGTTGTTGATTCCTTCTATCAGATAATCTACATAGGCATAGAGTTGTAATGTCTGGGTGTTTTCCAAATCACAAGTTTCCAGCGGGTCCTTGAACTTTCCGGTCTTGAAATCCACCCATGGGCGGTTTTCTGTTTCCTTGATTTTATATGAACAGGCCGTGAAGAGCAGGCTTTCTGGTGAAGTAGCGCCAACCACCTGTCCATCATACTTGATGATTTCGATGAAAGGAATGCCTCGATGCAGTTCGTCAGTATCCTCCTCTCTCAAGCACCATAGCGGTTTGCGATGGAAGAGCATGTTGCCGAAGGTTCCTTTAGGCTCATAGAGATTGGCCGTGGAAAGAATGTCCTTGCCGTCGGAATAGGATAATTCCACAACCTCGGTCTTGATTCTGCTATAGTCGAGGGCTATGCAGGCAAGAAAACCGCGCCATTCAGAGGAAAGCATCTTGTAGAAAGCATTCATGTTGAGGTCAATGTTTTCTTTCGTTCTTCCGTATGATTGTAATGCCGACTTGAAGAGGTTGGCGCGTGCGTATGCGGTAGGAATGCCTGATACTTGGGCACTGATATCTGAGTCCTGATCTATGGCAGGGGTGATGATGTCGGCAGTGAACTGTTCGATCATTCCCGAGAGATCTTGCCAGCAGCCTACGGTACTGGTAGGTATGGAGGCTGTCTTAACCTTGATGACTAATGGTGTACTCATAAACGATTATTTTATCTCGTTGAAGTTCTGGTTGATGGTGATGGCATTGTGGATGTGGGCAAGGAATTTCTCCTTGGTGGTCTGTACGTTCTGCTCAGTCGTAGGCTTCGTCTTTTCTTCGCCTATGTTCTTGATGAGCACATCCACACTGTTGTCTTTCTTGCTGAAGATGCCTGACAGTTTGCTCCAGTTGTGCTTCTCGTCCTCAAACAGATGTCCACAACTGATATTCTTCATCTCTTTCTGCTGTTCTCTGAAGGCTTCATCTACGAAAATGAATCTGCCCGGAACGGACTCCTTAATCTGATAAATCCAACCCTTCTGCATATTGCCTTCTATGCCAAAATGATAGCCGAAGTAGTCTCTGAAATACTCGTCCAGATTCTTGGCCTGGTTGTTGGTGATGCTGTCGTAGTCGTGAATGTTCTGCTGGGCAAATCGGTTGAGAAGCCCCTTCGTTCCTGAGCCTTCTGCATCTGTCCAGGCTGCATCATATTGGGAGAGAATGATATGGGCAAGTGAGAAGAGCGAACCGAGTTTGCTCTCGAAGAGATTTCCATTGTTGATGAAATCTGTACCATGCAGATAGACTTGTCCATCTTTCTCCTCAAAAGAGCGGTAGAGGTATTTGGCCGACTCATTGTTGAGTTCTTCTGCTGGCAAGTGGAAGAAATCGTATGCGGCACAGGCGCACATCAGTTCTACTACATGACATGCGTTCTTTTGTGCTCTTCCTCCCGTAATGGTCTTGCCTTGATTGCCCACGTAGAGCGGTGGAAAAGGCCAACCGATATGATAGAAGCGCTTGTAGGTGCTTCTGACGGTAGGGTCTGCCTGATAGAACTGCAGGGCAGCCTGACAGTTGAGGGCAAAATTATTGGAGTCGGCGATTACCTTGTCTTCATCCTTCTGCAGACTGTCTGGAGCCGTGAAGGTGAAGTAGTCGGTCAGGAGGGTAGAACCGAATTTTACCATGTTAGCGTCCAAAGTCTTGGTGCCATCAGAAAGTATATTGATAGCATCTCTCAGCGCTACGGGAATGACAGGTATAGATGAGGCTCCTGTGCCTCCGAAGATAGAACCGAAAACGAAAACACGGGCTGAACTTTGTTCTGACAGGAGTGAATCGAGAAAATTCCTGAGATCTTTTTCTGCATTGGATGCACTCTCGCCATTTCTGGAAATGTTGCGTGCGGCTTCGATGATGCCATGATACATGAGCAGAGAACCGAGGTGGGTCTGGGCACGATAACCGTGAGACAACTCGAAACTCTGTACGGAATCATCATCAAAGAAGAGGTCTGTCAAATCGGTGTTTTCTTCTTTGTGAAGTCCGCTGTTTACACCAGAAAGAATCTTATAGGTCTTTCTGTTGCCTTCTCCATATACGGTATAAAAGCGATATAGATTTATCTTTGCCGAGAAGAAGGTTTTGGCATTCGGATTACCTCCGTTGACTTGGTTGGCATCATCCGACTTGATCTTGTTGTACAGATCGATGAGTGCTTCTACCCGGTCTTTATTTCCATTGCTCTGGTCTGTATCCAAGGTGAGGATATCTATGGTCTTGTTGTCAAACATACCCATGGCACAGAGATGTACGAAAGATTCCAAGCATCTCATGCCAGTTCCGCCAATGGCTATTATAAATATTTTATTCATAGGGCTTCATTGTTTTGTTGATAGGGGCTTCATTTCTTTGTTTCCTTCAGCGTTTCTCTTAGAACCAACTGGATAGTTTTCCGTGTGGAAAACTTTTGCTGAGGATAAAGCCGCATACGATGTAAGCTATGCAAAAGAGTCCTGAAGATATGGCCATGGCAGCAAGATAAGCATCTCTTCTGGAAGGAATTCTAATGTCTGTATAGGCTCCGAAATAACAGATAGTCATGATGGCTATCGGACAGAGAATGGCTAAAATCCAGAACCAGATTCTTCTCTTTCTTTTATCTTGGGGATTAATTCCGGCCTCATATCGGATTCCGTTGGCAATGGCGATGGCCAATATGATGCTGACCACGAAGGTAATTGCGCCTATCATGTAGGCAGAAGCAACTGTTGCGTTCATTATTCTTGAGTTTTTTAATTTTCTAATCTTTATTTTTTATGATGATTTTAAATCTAAAATATGATGAAGACACTAAATCTTTTATTATAGTCAATCATGTCTTTGATAAAATCTATCATATCTTGGTAAAACTATAATGCTTTGGCAAAATAGGTGTAGATAACCGTTCCCACAGGGTTCAACTCTTGCAGGGTATTCCGGATGGCATCTCGGAGATTATTATTGGCTCCCCATGAGAAAAGCTGATCCAAACGGGCAGAAAGGTTGGGCTGACTTTCTGCTATGGTTACGTCAATGCGGAGAAGGTCTCCTTGCTCGCCCCCAATGATGTTTCCTTTAAATTGAGGTGAGAAGATGATGCCTATCTCTGCCTTCTTGCCATTACTTTGAGCCATGCTTTGGGCAAATAAGTCTTGATCCAGTATCAGCAAGTCTTTGATTTCCGTAGGTTTTGACTGATTCTCTTTGTAGTCAAATTCTGCGAGAATCTTTCCATTCTCATCATAATAGGAGGCTGATTTCTCTTTGTCGGCAAGAACCTTCTGATATAAGGCGTATTGTTGGAAATCTTCTTCTACATCGGTCACTTTTACTGCAAGTTTCTTGATGATGTAAGAATCCTGATTGCTGAAGTCGAAGAAAAGGTTTCGGAATAATGCCGTATATCTTGGATTAAATCCAGCCTGCTTGGCTTCTTCTGAGTTCTTCAGCGCATCTTCCCAACTTACGCCTAACGGATAATATTCCAAGCGGGCTCCCTGACCGTAATTGGTGTAGGCTGTCTCACTTCCGTCCTCCATGACGCCTGTTACGAGGTCTTCGCCTGTTTCTGCATCATGATAGTTGCCGCCCTGTGAAGCGGAAGGGTAGGATGTGGAGACGGAATAAGCATCTGTGGAGAGATGAAATTCCTGATAACCGGTAATGCCCACTGCGGATTCCTTGATCTTGTTGAGGAACTGGTGGCTCTTGTTGTCAAACACGATGAAATACAAGTGATAAGGAATATTTCTTTCGCCGATGAAATCGAAGACAAAGAAGGTGATGTCGTTACCTTGTTTCAGCCAATTGGTGAAATAACGGGTAGCGAAACTCTGATGCTGGACTTGTCTGTCTGGGGTAAATTCCTCGAAATCTGTAACTAATAGACTGCTTTTTCCGTCTCTTACTATCTTGTCGAGTGTCTTTTCGATAGGAGCCATTTGCTGGACATACGAACCGGTGTCCATGATTTTGTTGTATAGCTTGGTCTGTTTCAGCTTCAAGGGAGTAATCTTGTCGTCTGCAAGCGAGAATACCTGGCAAGAATCATTACTGGTAAGTTTCTGAACAGTAGCATTCAGAAAACTGGCAGCGTCTTTGTTCTTATATGCGAGTACTACACCATCAGAGAGGTCAAAGTAAGCAGAAGTATGATTGCCGGCATTCTTTAAAGTGATGTCCTTGTCAAAATACTGCTTTATCTGTTGTGGCATGCTGGTTTCATCGGAGCTTCCACAAGATGTGAAACTTGAACTTGTCAAGAGCATCATGGCTGCAAATAACAAGTTTTTTATGTTGAATATATTCATCATAATAAGGTATGTTTATGTCTTTTGTGCAAAAATAACCAAAAAAAATAGACATGCCAAATTATTCCTCGCAAACTTGGTTTGCGAGGCTTTGTTTTTTATTTCTTTAACGCATAAGATAGGTTACAACCCGTATTTCTTGAGTTTGTTATAGAGAGTTTTCCTGTCTATAGCAAGCAGTTGCGCAGCTTTGCTTTTGTTGCCGCCTGCTGTTTTTATGGCTGCTTCTATGCGTTGCAGTTCTGTCTGTTCATCATGCAAGGTGATAGGGGCTTGTGGCTGAATCTGACTCATGCATTGTTCGAGTTCATTCACGCTGATATAGTCACCCTTGGCAAGCAGGGTGGCACGTTTCATCACGTTGTTGAGTTCTCGCAGGTTACCAGGCCAGTTGTAGGATGCAATTCTTTCCTTGGCTTTCCCGTCCAGTCCCAATATCTGGCGTCCCAACTCTTTGTTGGCCTTTTTTATAAAGAGGTCTGCAAAGAGGAAGAGGTCTGTTCCGCGGTCTTTCAACTCAGGCATATAGATCGTAAACTCATTGACGCGATGGTAAAGGTCTTCACGGAAATTGCCTTCAGCCACTCGTTGGGCAAGATTTTCATTGGTTGCACATACGAGTCGGATGTCGATGTCTATTTCCTTGGTGCTTCCCAAAGGACGGATCTTCCGTTCCTGAAGAGCACGGAGCAACTGTACCTGCACCTCGTAGTTCAGGTTTCCCATTTCATCCAGGAAGAGTGTGCCGCCATTAGCCATTTCAAAAGCGCCCTTCTTGTCTTGATCAGCACCGGTAAAGGCTCCCTTTGTGTATCCGAAAAATTCTGATGCAGCTACGTCTTTCGGAATGGCTCCACAGTCGAGCGCAAAGAATGGTTTTCCTGCCCGTTGGCTCAGATCGTGGATGCGGTGAGCCACATATTCCTTACCAGTTCCGCTGGCTCCGAGGATGAGGACAGACATAGGAGTAGGGGCAACAAGCGAAACAAAATCGTACAGTTTTCTGGAAGCCTCGCTTTCTCCCTCCAGATATTTCGGAACATCCTGATTATTAGAGGTCTCTGAGGAAACCCCAGCCGAAGAACGGTTAGTCTGGCTCTTTGTTCTTTGTGAAACAGAAGAAGCGCTTTCATCTTCAGCAGATGAAGAATCTTGGCGTCTGACTCCTCGTTCTTCGCTCTTACCATCATTTTGTGCTTGTTTACCTGCTTTCAATGCCTCCTGAATCTTCTCTAATAAGATGTCTGGATGGAAAGGTTTGGCAACATAATCAGTAGCGCCCGATTTCATGGCGAGAACAGCATTCTGAACTTCTGCATAGCTGGTCATGACGATGAAAGGAATGGAGTAATCGTTTTTTTTGAGCCATTGCAGAAGAGTGAGCCCATCATGATCCGGGAGTCTGAGGTCGGACAAGACCAAGTCCCAGTGACTGTTGTCTTCAAAAAAATGCAATGCCGCTTTCACCGAAGTCGCTCTTTCAACCTCGAATCCCTTTTTTCTGAGCCATGTCTGTATCATGGTTCCGAAAGCTAAATCGTCTTCTACTATCAATATTTTAGCCATGCTGTTACAATCTTTTTCTCTTCCGGAGTGCAGCTCCTTATGATGTTGGAGTGCTATTCCTTATTATATTGGTACTGTTTTGAATTGCAAATATACAGAAATAAAATGTATCTGACTACCCTTTTAACTTTCTTTTGCGTATTATGACGCAAGATTTACCAAACATTTGGTTTATAAGACAGATACGAGAAAAATTAATGAAATAAAAGTAATATGAAAAAGTTTAAGAAATGGGCTCTTGTAGCAATAGGAATGATGACGCTTGCCGTCTCTTTGGGTTCCTGCTCGGACGATGATAATGATTACTATTTGAGAACCGTTCCGAATGCTCTTGTTACGGTGAAGGTGACTGGAGATAGATGTTATTTTCAATTGGATGATCAGACAACATTGGCTCCTGGCAATATCAGTAAGAAACCTTTTGGGGATAAAGAGGTTCGTGCACTGGTCAACTATACGATGACCGACCGTAAAGATGATAAGTATGGAGCGGTGGTCAACGTCAACTGGATAGACAGTATTCTGACGAAGAAACCCGTGCCTTGTCTTGCTACTCCTGAGGAGAATGATGCCAAGTATGGGCATGATGCAGTAGATATTGTGCGTGATTGGGTGACGGTTGTAGAGGATGGTTATCTTACGCTGCGTTTCCGCGCCCTTTGGGGGAATGTAAAACCGCACTCTATCAATCTGATAGCTCATGTAAATCCTCAGAATCCATACGAGGTAGAGCTTCGTCATCATACGAATGGTGACCCTCAGTTGCGCTGGGGAGATGCTTTGGTGGCTTTCGATTTAAATGATGTTTTGCCGGATACTCAAGGTAAAAAGGTGAAACTTACTGTTAAGTGGAAATCTACTGTGGGCGATAAGACTGTAGATTTTGATTATTGTTCCCGCAAGTCGATGACGGCGGAAAACAATAACTGATGATATTTTATATATTGTGTATGAGGAAAGGAAGAGGGGCACGACCGTCATCATGATGGTTGCGCCCCTCGATTTTTTCTTTGCCTAATTTTATTTGAGTAATTTCAGGGCTTCTGCTGTCAGATACGGCTTGATTTTATCTAAAGGAACTGTAAAGGAGACTAATCCCATAGCATAAGGTCCTATTTCATATTGCTGATAGATAAAGTGTACTCCGTCTTTTGCCAGATATGGGGAGGAAGAAGGCAAAGGAATGATTCCGTTTTCTATAAACAGATAGTCGTTGAGCTGAGCATCTGTTATTTGTTCTTCATTTTCATTCTGTCCTTCGTTTCCTGTCTTTTCTTCATTTGCTGTTTGACTTTCATCCCCACTCTGTTGGTTCAAGTAACTTAATACTCCCTTGCGCAAAATCGGCTGTAAGTCCTTTACCCTGGCCGTATCTACCACCTGACTCAGTTTCTTACCCGTAGCCTTTACGATATTGAATGAGCGTTCGAAGGTAGAGCCATGAGCACCGGCAAGATAGGCATACGAAAGGCAATGATAAGTAACATAACTGTCCGTTTCTGCTTCCTTATTCAGCCTGATGTCGTAGCTCATATTTGCATTGGCACGTGGGTCGGCTTCCTTGAGGTCTTTCATCTGACTTTTCAGATAGGCAAAATTATCCTTGCAGTATTTTTCAATCACCAAATTCCCGTTGGCAAGATCGCCCTTGTAGCTTTCCTGCTTTTCTATCTCATCTCCATTCATGCTGCCAAGATACAGATTGGCTAATTCTTCGTTGAGGATAGCTCTGATACTCTTTGAAAGCTCATTGGGCTCAGTTGGGTAATCAACGCTGATGGCGCATTGTACTATTTTGCCTTCTTGCAGGATGCAACTGTCTGTATTGACCACGAGCGTATCAGCAGCCCGTGCTTCCTTGATATCGTTAGCAGCCTGTGCCTTTGTCGAACTGGCTTTGCATCCCATCATGATGCTGGCTACTAAGGCAAGTGTTATGAGTGATAAATGTTGCTTTTTCATCTGAATTCTGTTTTTAGTTGAAATATCGAGGGTAAAGGTAAGCTATTTCTTTGATAATTGTATCTTCTGTTCACATTTTTTAGAAAATAAAGTCTGAACTTGCCCATGTTTTTGTATTTCTACCAAGAACTTGCTCCATTTTGTGCTTGTAAATGCATATTTTGCAGTTAATAATTTTGCATTTTACAAGAATTATGTTACCTTTGCGCTTAAGTTTAGATTAGAAATGAATCCAATAACGCAAACCATCATCCTGTCGGCATCTGCGGTGAGAATGCTTCCGCACATTGCCTTGTATCTGCTTCATAAGAAGGAGATAGATGCCGATTTGTGCCAAGTGCAGGACAAGAAGCCTTCTGTCTTGAATTTTATCAAGGCGTGTACACGTGAACGCTCTTTTCGCAATCTTTTTTACTACCGCTTGGGCGAATACCGCTCGGTATTTATCTCTTGGCTCTTGCCTCCAGAGCGAACATTGAATATCTGGTGTCCTCGCATCGGAGAGGGTGCTCATCTGGAACATGCTTATGCTACGTATCTCAATGCAGAGGCTATCGGCAAAAATTTCTATTGTCTGCAGATGGTGACGTTGGGCAATGGGAAGGGCGGAAGACCTATCATTGGAGATGATGTGAAAATCTATACGGGAGCTACGGTTTTTGGAGGTATTCATATTGGTAATCAGGTGACTATTGGAGCTGGAGCCGTAGTTTTCCAGGATGTGCCTGATGGTTGTACGGTTGTGGGAAATCCAGCAAGAATAGTTGAAAAATAATATAAAAATATAGAAGTTATGAATTATGCACTTATCATAGCAGGAGGTTCTGGTAACAGAATGGGTCAGGACATTCCTAAGCAGTTTATGCATGTGGATAATTGTCCGATTATTATCCATACGCTGATGGCTTTCCAAA